>CAYWCB010000105.1:0-7012 GCA_964456615.1 uncultured Eubacteriales bacterium
CCGAACCGGTGCCGCAAGACCGATCCGGAGACCTTCGTGAAAGATCGAGGCTAGGCGCGCCGTCCTTCGTTCGAAAGGAGTGTCAACGATGGAGGTTCTCATCCTGGTGGGGTTGGTCGTAGTGGGCGTAGCGGCGGTCGCGCTCGCCCTGCAGGCCTCGTTCTGGGTCCTCGCGTTCGTCGTGCTACCGCTCCTGTGGCTCTGGATGCTCATCGATGCCATCGTCAGGGACGCAGAGGACTACCCGACCAAGACGACGAACGAGAAGATCCTGTGGATCGTGCTCATGCTCGTGTTGCAGGTCTCGGCGGCGGTGTACTGGTTCTTGGTCTACCGTGGCGCACGAGAGCGGGCTGTGGCGACACCGGCGACGGCCCCGCCTTCCGTCCCATAGCCCGGGCGTCTCCGGTCCTGTGACATAATCGCGGCGTGGCGCGGAGGTCTTCCAGTGGACGGACCCATCGTTCGCGGCCCGCGAGCCGGCGGGCAGCACCCGCGCCGCGTCCCCGCAGCGATCCGAGCGACGACGTCGCGCTCCGCGGCAGTTCCGCGGCGAGCGGTGGTGCGCGTGCGCGTCACACGGCGGCCGTGCGCAGACGGCGAGCGCGCCGCAATCGCTTCGTGGCGCTCGCCCTGCTCGCGTCACTCGCGGTGGCGGTGGGGCTCTGGGCCTGGACGTACGCGACGCGCCCCGCGTCCGTGCGCATCTCGGCCACACCAGCCGATGCGATCGTGAGCTTCGGCTCCGTCTCCGCGACGGGCACGCTGGAGGCGCGGGATCTCGAACCAGGCACGTATCGCGTGACCGTCACGCGCAAGGGCTTCGTCGCGGTCGAGAAGGAGGTCGAGCTCGAGCATCGCGAGGACGAGCGCCTCACCTACACGCTGAAGCCGGCGAGCATCGCGTTCGTCGTGGACGTGCGACCGCGGACCGCCGCCTATCGCATAGTCCGATCCGACGGACGCGTCGTAGCGGGCAGGGGGTCCTTCCGCGGAGCCGTGCCGGCGGGCACGACGACCGTCCGGATCACGGCGAAGGACTGCCGGCCCGTCGAGCGGAAGCTCTTCGTCGACGCGCCCGCGACGGTATCGGAGTGGCTCGATCCGAAGGGGCAGCTGGTCAGCAAAGTGGGCATGTTCTCCTGCGTTCCCGCACCGAAGGGCGTCGCCGTCACCCCCGACGGGAAGCAGGTCTGGGTGACAGCGCTCGTCACGCAGCCCTCCGTGGCGGCCTACGATTCGCACACCGGCAGAGTCCTCGGCAAGGTCGACCTCGGCAAGAACGGCGCGGTCGAGGTGATCATCAGCAAGGACGGTCGGCGAGCCTACGCGAGCCAGATGCAGTCGGCCTCAGTCTTCGAGATCGACACGCGCACGTTCCGCGTGCTGCGTGCCTTCAAGACAGGCTCCGCATGGACGAAGGTCGTCGTCCTGTCGCCCGACGGTAGGCGGCTGTATGCGGCGAACTGGTCGGGCGATGACGTCTCGGAGATCGATCTGGGCACCGGCAAGCTCGTGCGACGGATGCGGACGGTCGACACGCCACGCGGGCTGTGGCTCACAGCGGACGGGAAGCGCCTCTTCGTCGCCGGATTTGGCGAGAACTCGTACGTAGGCCGGATAGCGGTGATCGATCTTGCGACCGGCAAGAGCAAGACCCTGTTCGAGAAGCGCGGCTCGGCGATGCGTCACATGGTCGCCGACGAGAAGCGCCACCTTCTCTTCACGAGCGACCTCGGCAAGGACTGCGTGTGGGTCACCGATATGCGGACGCTCAAGACCCGCCGGTTCGTCGGCACGGACCGCTGCCCCAACACGATCGACATCTCGCCGGACGGTCGCGTGCTGTTCGTCTCGTGCAGGGGCGCGAACAACCCGAAGTCCTACAACCTCAAAGGCCCGGAATGGGGCACGGTGCTCCTCTTCGACACGACCACCGGCAAGCCGCTCGACGCCATCATCGGCGGCAACCAGTGCACGGCCCTCGACGTTTCCGACGACGGCACGCTGCTCGTCTTCTCGGACTTCCTCGATGCGCGGCTGCGCGTGTACGAGATCCCGCCGTACGAGGTTCTCGCGCGCGGCAAGGGCGGGCGCTACAAGGCCCATTTCGCCGAGGTCGTGAAGCCCGAATGGCGCGAATGGCGCGGCCCGAGCGCGAGCGATGCGGCGGGGGACTAGTGCGCGTTCGAGCGGCGACAGCCCACGATGCACACAGCATACTGGTCGTGGAGCGAGCTGCGTTCGGCGAGGATGACGAGGCGGACCTCGTCGTTAGGCTGACTACGGGCGAGGCCTTCGTCACGGAGCTCTCGCTCGTCGCCGAAGCGGACGGCTCGATCGTCGGGCACGTGCTCTTCACGCGCGCCCGGGCCGGCGCGGTGGACGCCGTCCTGCTCGCGCCGCTGGCGGTCGCGCCCGCGTGGCAGGGCCGCGGGGTGGGTGGGGCTCTGGTGAGGGAGGGGCTGGCGCGAGCGACGGAACTCGGTTTCGGCCTCGCGCTCGTCCTCGGCCATCCCGGGTACTATCCTCGATTCGGCTTCGAGCCTGCCGAGCCGTACGGGATCCTGCCTCCCTATCCGGTGGAGCCCTCCGAGGCGTGGATGGCCGCCGAGCTGGAACCGGGAGCGCTCGAGAAAGCGTTCGGGACGGTACGCGTTGCCGAGGCGCTCATGCGCGAGGAGATGTGGCGGGAGTAGCCAGGACGGACGCCCACAGCGGCGAGACGGGAGTCGATCATGGCGCGGGCGATGCCGAAACGCCAAGGGGTCAGGAGAGTGCTTCTGCTCCTCTCCTTCATCCTGTTTCCGATCACGATGAACTACCTGTCGCCCTACCTGATCATCGAGAGTGGCTCGCAGGGAATCGTGAACGGCAGCCTCGTCGCGTTCGCGTCCATGTTCTTCGGCTCGCTCGTGCTCGGTCGGTTGTGGTGCGGGTGGGCATGTCCTGGTGGCGGGCTGCAGGAACCCGTCTTGCGCGTGAACGACCGGCGGGTCGGTCGCCGTGTCGACTACGTGAAGTGGGCGATCTGGATCCCCTGGGTCGCGTTCGTCGTCTTCGCGGTCGTGCGCGCGGGCGGCTACCAGTCTGTCGATCTGCTCTACGGCACCGTCGGAGGTCTCTCCGTGGCGGGTGACGCGGAGAGACCGATCGTCGCGGCCTACGCTATCTACCTGATCGTCGTGCTGCTGTTCTTCGGGCTGGCGGTGGGTCTGGGCAGGCGCGGCGGATGCCACGCGGTGTGCTGGATGGCGCCGTTCATGATCGCCGGGCGTTCGCTCAGAAACCTCGGTGGCTGGCCGTCGCTGCGGCTTGTCGCCGACTCCCCGAAGTGCAAGCAGTGCGGGACGTGTACGGGCGAGTGCCCGATGAGCGTTCACGTTCAGGACATGGTGGCGTCGGGCTCGATGGAGGACGCCGAATGCGTGCTGTGCGGCACGTGCGTCGACTCCTGCCCGAACGGCGTGATCCGCTACGGCTTCTCTCGAGGGGCGTAGGATCGGCTCTCTGGTGGGAAGTAGGATCGGGCTGCCGTCGCTGGTGCGTCGGGAGGTCTCGCGCTCGGGACGGCGCGCCTTGCTGCTCGCGCGCTGACTCGATCCAGGAGCGGGGTGCCCACCAAGGCGTTCGCCGCCGGGCAACAACGCGTGTGCCCGCATTTTGCTCGGGGGGTTGGTACGAATTAGACTAATACAGCTTCAGTGTCGTACGTCCATGCAGGTGATCGGATGGATCAGGAGCCCCTACTCGAACCCTCAGCCACTCCCGAGGGCTTCGACTTGAGCGCTGCACGTCGCGGAAACCGTCTGCGGCGGGCATTGCGCCTGGCTGCGGGAACGCTCCTCGCGTTGGCGCTGCTCTTCTGGGCGGCGTCCCTGGCGTGGGAGATCCGGTCTGAGAGCGAGTCCGCCTCCCCCGCCGTGCACGAAGGGGCGGAGGAACCTGATTCGGACGACCTCCTGGCACAGGATGCAGAGAGTGGAGTTCCGCCGGTGAGCCCCTCCGACTACCTGCCGGTGGTAGTGAAGGGATGGACCGTCAATGGCGTGCAGGCCGCGCCAGGATCGGACAGCGGCGTCGTCGAGGGCCACTACGTGCCGAGAGACGAAGAGCGCTCGCTGGTGACGCCTCTTGTGGTGTATGCACAGGTGGATGTCTCGAACGGAGGGGCAGACCACATCGGGCGCGCGCTGGGCACGCGCTACACGGAGTCCATCGAACGGTTCACGCTCGATGGCTACCAAGTCTCAGCTGGTGCGTCTCCCGACGGATGGTCCTACTTCATAGGCTGGACCTCGGGGGACAAGGTGTATGGTGTGGACGCGACGTTCCGGTTCAGGGTGCCCGCTACCGGCGGTCGCTCCGTCCTCCGCTCCGCTGCGGAAGAGATGGCTCGTGCCGTCATGAAGCACTCCGAAGGTCGGAAGGGCTTCCGGTGAACGCTCCCTCGAGGCCACGGCACCGCACCAGGGCTCGCACTGCCGCCCTCATCTTGGCCTCGGGTGCCGTCCTCGCTCTCTCGCTCGCGATGATGTTCTCAGCCATGACGGTGAGCCAGACCGCATGCTTGACCTGCCACGGCAGCGCTCGGGTGCCCGACAGGTCGGGTCACACCTCGCTCGGCTGTACGGACTGCCACCGAGATCAGAGCATCCGGGGAATCCTTGACCTGCGCATCCGGATGGTCCGTATGCTGGTCCGTAGTCCCTTGGCTGGAGCCCTCGCAGCCAGTCCGATCCCATCCGACCGGTGCCTTGGCTGTCACGAAGACGTGCTCGAGCGCAGTGTCGAGGCGAATGGACTGATCATGTCGCACGCGGCGCCGCATGAGGCCGGGATGCTGTGTACCGACTGCCATGGCAGGGCGATGCATGGCGGCATGCGCGCCTCGGCAGGCGTCTCTGAGATGTCTCAATGCCTCCGCTGCCACGTCGTCTCCGTGGCCTCGGCGGACTGCACGACGTGCCACTCGGAAGCAGTAGACAGGAGCAGGCGGGTGTCGAGCGGCAGCTTCGCGAAGACCCACGGAGCGGACTGGCAGAAGCTGCACGGCATGGGTGATCTGAACACGTGCGCGGCATGTCACACGCTCGTCCGCTGCGAGTCGTGCCACGGGGTGGCCCTGCCGCACCCGGATGCCTGGATGAATGCCCACGGCGGGGAGTCACTGGAAGACCCGCGTGTGTGTCTCACCTGCCATTCTGAGGACTTCTGTGCACGGTGCCACGGGCTGACCATGCCGCACGGTGAGGGCTTCCGGAAGGAGCACGCATCCGTCGCCTCGTCACACGAGGACGCGACGTGCCTCGCCTGCCACGACGTCGAGTCCTGCGATGGATGCCACGCGCGCCACGCTCATCCGGGCATACCCGCAGCCACAGTGGCTCTGCTGCGAAAGAAGGCCGGACTCGATGAGTAGAGAGACGAGAGGCTCCACAGAAACGGCCGAGCATACCGTTGTCGCCCGGAAGCCCCGGAAGATCAGACTGAGGCGCACAGTGCGGAGACTGACGACCCGTCGGTGGCGGATCACTCGGAGACTCGTCTTCGGCCTCATGGTCGCCGGGCTGGCGCTGAGCGCCGCCTGGTTCGCGACTGCGTGGGCGGAGTCCAGCGAGACGTGCCGCGGCTGCCATGCGACGCCGGCCAAGACCGGTGGCGAGCACGAGAACATCGGGTGCGCGCAATGTCATCGGCAGCCAGGAGTGCTTGGAGCGCTTCGGTACGCGGTCGACTACGGATCGATGCTTTGGTCAGGGTATGCGGTCGAGGAAGCACCAGCGCCGCGAGGTGTCAGGCTGGAGTCCTGGTCCTGCCTGCGGTGCCATCGCTCAGTGCTTGACATAAGCCGCGAAGCGTCCGCACCCGTCCGAGTCGGCCACGCCCACCTGCTTTCGGCCGGTTTCGAGTGCGCGGACTGTCACGAGACGGCGGGACATCGCGAGAGCATCTCCGGCCGACCTGTCGCGATCATGGAGCGATGCTTGAGGTGCCACGACGGTGAGCACGCCGCGTCCGAATGCGACGTGTGTCACACCGGTCGGCCCTCGGACGTGGCCTCGGGCTGGCGTCGCACGACTCCCGTCGCCGTCGGAATGGGCGGAACATGCCGCGGCTGTCATTCCGCAGGTCAGGAGCGGGAGTGCATCGCATGTCACGGCGGACTCGAGATGCCGCACCCGGCCGGCTGGGCGTTCGGGAGCGGCCACGTATACGATGGCTTCGTGAATCAAGCGAGATGTTCTCTGTGCCACAAACCGCCCCCTGCAGGGCTTTCGCCCTCGCCTCACGGGTCGCCTGTGGGTGTGTATGGAGGAGCGTTCTGCAACCGGTGTCACACCTTTCCGTCGCCGCACGGCGACACAGCGCGATGGATACGGACACACGGACCGGCTTCTCGCGGCGTTGTGATCGATCAACCCGCATGCGATCCGTGTCACGGGCCAGGTCATGTGCAGCAATGCTACGTGTGTCACCTGGAGGGGACGTGCCGGGACTGCCACGATGAAAGAGACCGCCGCCAGAGCGCGCGCGGTGTACATTAGCGGTAGCCATGCAGCCGGCCAAGGGCTCAAAGAAGATGACTACCCGTACGGATCGGGGGTACTCACGTGCCCACGACGTCCAGCGCGCGGACCTGATGCTCCTAGGTCTGCTCGTTGTGCGACCCATGCACGGCTACGAGATAGCGGATCAACTCGGAAGGCCCGCTCTGCAGACGTGGCTCAACATAGGTCGAGCTTCTATCTACTATGCCCTCGGACGATTGGAGAGGCGCGGCCTGATCTCAAAGCACACCGAACGGCACGGAGGGAAGCCAGAGCGGGTAGTCTATTCCGTCACCACTGCCGGGAGGACGGCGTTCGCCGCAGGACTCGAGAGAGCCCTGGCTTCGGACCAAGGCCACACCGACGACTTCGACATCGCGCTCTACTACTCGTCGCGACTGGATTCGCCTAGGAGCCGAGACAGCATAGAGACCAGGGTGGTTGCCCTCGAAGCCCTTTCG
>CAYWCB010000106.1:0-1812 GCA_964456615.1 uncultured Eubacteriales bacterium
CTTTTACCCGACGAGCGTGCTCTCCACGGCCCGCGACATCCTCTTCCTCTGGGTCGCGCGCATGATCATGAGCGGCATGTACTTCGTCGGCGGGGAGATCCCGTTCGAAGACGTCATCATCCATCCGACGGTCTTCAACGCCGAGGGCAAGCGCATGTCCAAGTCGCTCGGCACAGGCGTGGATCCGCTCGACCTCATGGACACCTACGGAGCCGACGGGATGCGTTTCGGCCTCATGCTCCAGGTCACCGGCAACCAGGACATCAAGTTCGCCGAGGAGAAGCTGCTCTCGAGCCGCAACTTCGCGAACAAGATATGGAACGCGAGCCGGTTCGTGCTCATGAGCCTCGACGAGGGCTACGCGCCCGGGCCGCCGAAAGTCGTCACCGTCGCCGACGCATGGATCCTCTCTCGTCTGGCCGGTCTCGTGGGAGCGGCAGGCGAGGGGTTCGACACCTTCCAGTTCGGGGACATCGCGCGCTCGCTCTACGACTTCTTCTGGAGCGAGTTCGCCGACTGGTACATCGAGCTCTCGAAAGACCGGCTCGGCGGTTCGGCCGGCAGTGCGGACCTCGCCGAGGCCGAGCCGTTCCCGGGTGCGGTCGACACCGCCGCGGAGCGCCGTCTCACGGTGCAGCGCAACCTGGTCTTCGTTCTCGACACCGCGCTTCGGCTGCTCCACCCCATGATGCCGTTCGTGACCGAGGCGATCTGGCGTCAGTTGCCGCTTCCTGGCGACGCGCAGGCGCCGTCCCTCATGGTCGCGCGGTGGCCCGACCCGGCTGAGCATGCCGGCTGGCTGGACGACGGCGCCGAGGCCTCGGTCTCCAAACTGATCGAGCTGGTCGTGGCGGTCCGTGGCATACGCGCGCGCTACAGGATCGAGCCGAAGACGAAGGTACCGATCGCCGTGCGCGTCTCCGGCGACGCGGACCTGCGCCTTCTCGAGGCCGACTTCGGCTACTTACGGAAGCTCGCCGGTGCGAGCGGGTTCGAGGCTGCTCCGGACCTGGTCAAGCCCCCGCACTCCGCTGTCGCCATCGCGGGAGGCATGGAGGTCTACGTGCCGCTCGAGGGTCTGGTGGACTTCGACGCCGAGCGGGTCCGGTTGTCGAAGGAACGCGAGAAGTTCGCCGCCGATCTGGGCAAGCTGCAGAGGAAGCTTGCCAACGAGGGCTTCCTCGCCAAGGCCTCGGCGGACGTGATCGAGAAGGACCGGGCGAAGGCGGCCGAGTTGGCCGAGTCGGTCACGACGCTCGACGTACAGCTCGCCGAGCTGGCCTGACGCAGCAGTGGTGCTCACCTACGCCGAAGCACTCGACGCGCTCAGGCGGGCGGAGCGCTTCGGCATCCACCCGTCGCTCGACGGCATCCGCGCGCTCGCCGTCGTGCTCGAGCGCCCTCAGGACGCCTACGCCTCGATCCAGGTGACCGGCACGAACGGCAAGTCTTCCACGACACGCATGATCGCCGCGCTGCTCGATGCGCACGGTGTGCGCATCGGCGCGTACACGAGCCCCGAGCTCGAGTCGATGACGGAGCGAATCGAGATCGCGGGCGCGCCGGTGGACGAGGCGGACTTCGCGCGGGCGATCACGGCCGCGTGCGCCGCGCAGACGGGCGCCGAGGAATCCGGTCTGCTCGCCCCCGAGGCCACCATCACGCAGTTCGAGCTCCTCACTGCCGCGGCACTCTGGCTCTTCCGTGCCCGCCACGTGGAGGTCGCGTGCCTCGAGGTCGGCATGGGCGGGCGCTGGGACGCCACAAGCGTCGTGAGCCCCGCCGTGTCGGTCATCACGGGCGTCGGCCTGG
>CAYWCB010000106.1:1822-6917 GCA_964456615.1 uncultured Eubacteriales bacterium
CACACGGAGCATCTGGGCACGACTCGCGAGGCGATCGCCGAGGACAAGGGCCGGATCATCAAGCCGGGCTCCATCGCGGTCGTCGGGCCGGGGACCGCCGGGGTGGAAGACGCCTTCCTTCGACGGGCTGCCGAGACCGGAGTGGACGTGATCGCCGTTCGCGAGTTCGACGAAGCCACGCCGGTCGGCGAGGAGAGCAGCGTGCGCTACGAAGTGCTCGTGCGCCCGACCAGCCCGGACGGGCGCACGGCGATCCGAGTCTGCAGCGCACACGCCGAGTATCCCGACCTCTCGCTGCGTGCGCCGGCCTATCAGGCGCCGAACGCCGCCACGGCGATCGCGGCCGCGGAGGCTTTCCTGGGTCGAGCGCTTGACGCAGGCGCCGCAGGACACGCTTTTGAGGCCGCGAAGCTACCGGGCCGCTTCGAAGTCCTCGCTCCGAGCCCGCCGCTGGTGATAGATGGAGCGCACAATCCGCAGGCGGCGTTGGTCCTCGCCGAAGCCATACGCGACGCCTGGCCCGACCCGCTCGCCCGCCCGGTCGTGCTCCTCGGAATCCTCTCCGACAAGGACGCCTCAGGCATCGTCGCTGCGCTCGCCCCCGTGGCGCGAGAGATCGCCGTCACGATAAGCCGATCCCCGCGCGCGCTGGCGGCCGAGGAGTTGGCGGCCATCACCCGGGCGATCACCGGGAACCGTCCGCAGGTCTTCGAGACGGTGGACGAAGCCCTCGAGGCGCTCGTGCCCGCCTCGCCGTCGGGACTGGTCGTCTCGGGCAGCATCACGACCGCCGCAGAAGCCCGGGCGTGGGCCAGAGCTCGGTCCACAACGGCCTGACGACGGCTGAACACCCCGTACCTTCTGCTAGAATCCGGCTAGCCTGCGGCGGCCCGGCCGCCCGCCCACCCGCATGCGACGCGAGCGATGAGGAGCATGAATGGGGGACTTGATCACCCCGATCGTCACCAGTCCACAGTTCGTGCTGGCCCGGCAGCTCTGCATCCTCTTCTTCGTCGTGCTCACGATAGCGCTCGTGTTCTGGACGTTCCGGGATGCCGGGCGCCGTGGCGCGATGGGCTGGTTCTGGGCCCTCGTCGTGCTCATCTTCAACGTGTTCGGCTGGCTTATCTACCTCGTCGTTCGCCCACCGGAGTACCAGGAGGACGCGCGGGAGCGGGAACTCGAGATCCGGGCGAAGGAGCTCGCTTTGCAGCGCGACCTCGAGTCGTGTCCGGCTTGCTTCCGGCCCGTCGAGAGCGACTTCCTCATCTGCCCATACTGCATGAAGAAGCTCCGGAAACCTTGCGTGGAGTGCGGACGGCCCCTGCAGCTCAAGTGGAACGTCTGCCCGTACTGCAGGACGAAGCAGTAGCCTCGAATTGCGTTCCGCACCCGGCGGGGCGTTTGCGTGGTCCGGACCGTCGCCGAGGAGACATGCATGCCCGAGATCACCGTCACGTTGCCTGACGGCAGCGAGAAGTCCGTTCCGGAAGGGGCGAGCGTCCGTGACGTGGCGGCCGCCATCGGTCCACGTCTGGCGCAGGCCGCCATCGCCGGCAAGGTCGAAGGCCAGCTCGTCGACGTGGACCGCGTGGTGGCGGACGGAGACACCGTCGAGATCGTCACCGACCGCTCGCCGGACGCGCTGCACATCCTGCGTCACTCCGCCGCCCACGTCATGGCCGAGGCCGTGAAGGATCTCTTCCCAATGGCGAAGTTCGGTATCGGCCCTGCCATCGAAGATGGGTTCTACTACGACTTCGACGTCGAGCGCCCGTTCACGCCCGACGATCTCGAGCAGATCGAACAACGCATGCGCGAGATCGTGTCCGAAGAGCTTCCATTCCAGCGCGGCGAGCTCGACCGGCTCGAAGCGCTCGACGAGTTCGAGGGCGATCCCTACAAGCGCGAACTGATCGAGGAGCTGCCGGAAGGGGAGACCATATCGGTGTACCGCCAGGGCTCCTTCGAGGACCTCTGTCGCGGGCCGCACGTGCCCGACACCGGGTGCATCGGCGCCTTCAAGCTCACGAAGATAGCTGGCGCCTACTGGCGAGGCAATTCCGACCGTCCGATGCTCCAGCGCATCTACGGGACAGCCTGGTTCACGCAGAAGGACCTCGATGCCTACCTCGAGCGGATTGCTGAGGCCGAGCGGCGCGACCACCGCAAGCTCGGCCGCGAGCTGGACCTGTTCTCTCTCCACGAAGAGGCCGGCGCGGGTCTGCCCCTCTATCATCCCAAGGGCGCGCGCATCCTGCGGATGATCCAGGAATGGCTGCGCGAGGAGCTCTATCGTCGTGGCTACGTCGAGGTCATCACCCCTCACGTCTACAAGGCCGACGTCTGGAAGACCTCGGGGCACTGGGACAACTACCGCGAGCACATGTACTTCTTTGAGGTCGACGAGGGCGATGGCCGGGTCAGTGAATACGGCATCAAGCCGATGAACTGCCCCGGCCACATCATGATTTACAACGATGAGATCCGCTCCTACCGCGACCTGCCGATCCGGATGTTCGAGTTCGGGACGGTGTATCGCCACGAGCTCTCGGGCGTCGTGCACGGGCTTATGCGCGCACGCGGGTTCACGCAAGACGACGCGCACATCTTCTGCGCGCCCGAGCAGGTCACGCCCGAAGTGATGCTCATGCTCGACCTCGTCGACTACGTGAACGGGGTGTTCGGCTTCGAGTACACGGCCGAGGTGTCGACCCGGCCGGAGAAGTCGATGGGCTCGGACGAGATGTGGGACGTGGCGACGAAAGGCCTCGTGGACGCTCTCGACCAGCGCGACATGGTCTACGAGATCAACGAGGGCGACGGCGCGTTCTACGGCCCGAAGATCGACATCAAGCTCCGCGACGCCATCGGCCGCACGTGGCAGACCGCCACGATCCAGGTGGACTTCAACAACCCCGAGCGTTTCGACATGACGTATCGCACCGCCGAGAACACCGAGTCGCGCCCCTTCATGCTGCACCGGACCATCCTCGGCTCGATGGAGCGCTTCCTCGGCATCCTCATAGAGCACTACGCCGGTGCGTTCCCCGTGTGGCTCGCACCGGTCCAAGCGGTCCTCATCCCCATCGCCGATAGGCACATCGAGCACGTCGCGTCCGTGCGGCAGCGCCTCGAGCAGGCCGGCGTGCGGGTCGAGGTCTACGCCGAGCAAGAGCCGATGCGGGTCAAGATCGCCAAGGCGCAGGGGCAGAAGGTTCCCTACATGCTCGTCATCGGCGACAAGGAGGTCGACGCCGACGCGGTGGCCGTTCGTGAGAGGACGCAAGGCGACATCGGGCAGATGGGGGTCGACGAGTTCGTCAGCCTCGTCTCGGAACGGCTGCCAGGCTAGGGGGCGGGAAGGTGAGCGGTCAAGGCCGGCAGCCACCGGAGCGGAGCGCCGATTCGGCACGCTCGCTCCGGGTGCTCTACCGCTGGCCGCCATGGCTCAAGTACCTGCACTCCACCATCGCCGTGGGCATCGCGACGGCGCTGCTCCTGGTTGCCGGGGAGCGCGTTGAACCGCGCCACGCCACGATGCTCTACACGCTCGTCACGGGTGCCGCGGCATACCTGTTTGGCGCGGGCCCGTCTCTGCTCGCGGGCCTGCTGTCCTTCCTCGCCCTTGCCTATCTGTTCATAGAACCCGTGGGTGGCCTGTTCCCGCATCACGAGGGGGACTGGCTGCTCCTCGTGGCGTTCATCCTGGTGGCTACCGTGCGGGGCTACGAGACGACCACGTGGTTTGCGATGAGCGCCGCGTCGCGTCTTGGGAGTCTGTCGAACGAGGTCCCCTTGGGCACGATCCTTCTCACGAGCCGGTGGCAGTTCGCGATCGACCCCTTCTGGCCGGCGCGGCCCGGCTCGCAGTAGTAGAGCCGGGTGCGCCCCGCGCCCTCGATCGCGGCGTGGTCCTGGAACTCATGCCCGCGGTCCGAGAGCAGCAGGGGGAAGACGGAGGGGAACTCAGCGCCCGTGAGCGCTTCCAGCGAGTCGAGCGCCTCTCCCACGCACGCCCGGGTGTGCTCTTCGAGCAAGAAGACGAGCAGGAAGGAGATGTGCTTGAACAGCATCGTGAGCAGCACCTTCGTATCCGTGCTCACTCCCTCCACGCAGTCCATCTCGACGACTGAGAGGCGCTCTTCCTCGGAAAGTGCGAGAAAGTCCGTCCACGCGTGGCCCGCGGGACAGGAGAAACGGACCCTCACCTTCTTCTTTCTGGGGCGGTAGCGGCACTTGGCCGGAAGATCGAAGTTCTTCATGCCTCCGAGCCCGAGATCCACGTAGCGCTAGGAGGTCCGCTCCGAGCAGGGGAACTCCTCTTTGTGCGAGGCCCAGACGTGCGCGATGGACTGTCCTTGTTCTTTGATCAAGGGCGAGACCGTGGCGATCATGGCCTCGAATCCCTCAGCGGTGGTATCGATCCCCTGGCGGGAGTCTGAAAGACGCGAGTCCGCGAGCCGCTGCGCTGTCTTGGCGTCGTAGCGGTAGCGGTGCTTCCTGCACCCGTTGACCGACGCGCAGCCGTTGCAGCAAAAGGGCGCCGAGGCGTTCCTCTTGCAGACGTCCTTCTCAAAGCGCGGGCACACGTTCGTGCAGCGCACCGCCTTGCAGTTCGCGCACCGTGGGCGCGCGCAGCCCCGGCAAGGCCCCTTCACCTCACAGGTCCTCACGTGGACGCACAGGCGCAGTATAGATGTGGGCGAAGCGCGGTAGCCGTCGTCGCGGCGGTTGCGGCGGATCTCGCGAGTGACGGTGGAGACCGCCACGCCCAGCTCGCGGGCGATCCGGCTCATCGTGGCGCCGGCGTTCAGAAGCTCCTGGATCCGGCATCTGCCATCGAAGGTGAGACGGCGGTAGTTCGTGTTGCTCTCCGGCATGTCGCTGCGCTCCCTCCGTCTTCCCGGTCTGCCGGAGGCTGAGGACCGGAAGAGCATAGAGCGCCTGGCGAAGGGCGAAGAGCAGTGCCAGACCCAGTGCAAGAACCTTCGCGTTCACTTCTTCAATTCAGGGTGGGGACTGGCCTCGTGTGGCGTACCCGTTGCCTCACGTAAGAATGTCGTCGAACGACGCATTCGTTGACTCACAATAA
>CAYWCB010000107.1:0-6831 GCA_964456615.1 uncultured Eubacteriales bacterium
CGATCCGAGCCCCGGTAGGGCGTCCAGACACCCTTCGTGAAAGATCGAGGCTAGCACGAAGCCGCTGGTCCGCGTGCGGCTGGCTAGCCGCTCTGACGTCCCGGTTCGACGGCCTGTACGACGATGGCCGACTCGTACGGCACGGGGCAGTAGTACTCGCATACGCCGCACCCGATGCACAACTCGGCGATCACTTCCGGGCGTCCGAGGCGCACGCTTTGTCCGGCGGGCGTGCGGACCTGAGTTTCGGTGATCGCGATCGCCTTGTCGGGTAGCGGGCAGAGCTCCTGACACACCAGGCACGTCTTGCCGTCGGCCCACGGCAGGCAGCGGTCCCTGTCGATGTAGGCGCGACCGATGATCGTCTCGCGCTTCTCGGCGAGGGTGAGCGGCACGATCGCGCCGGTCGGGCAGACCCGTCCGCACTCGGCGCACGACCACTCGCAGTAGCCGACGCGGTAGTCCATCTCCGGCGTGAAGACGCCGAGCACGCCGGCCTTGGCGAGCGAGGGCTGCAACACGTTGGTGGGACAGGTCTTCATGCACTGTCCGCAGCGGCTGCACAGCGCGAGCACGTCACGTTCGGGCGGGGCCCCCGGGGGGCGCACGAGCCGTGCGTCGCGCGCGAGACGCGCGAGACCCGTGTACGCGAAGAAGCCGACCACCAGTGCACCGGCCGATGCGCCCAGGAACGCACGCCGCCCCACGCCCTGCGTTGCCTTCGCCGGGCGGCTCCCGAAGGAGATCGCGTTCGTCGGGCAGGTGTCGGCACACTCGAACCCGAGCTGGCAGCGGGTCGTGTCGGTGGCCAGGAAGTCCTCGGAGATGGCATCGAGCGGACAGGACTGCGCGCACTCCCCGCACGAGATGCACTTCTCGGGATCGACCTGGCGACCGACGGGCGCGAGCCTCGCGACCTGGCCCTGCAGAGCGCCGAGAGGACAGAGGTTCCGGCACCACATCCTCGGCTCGAACCACGAGATGCCGAGGATCGTCGCGAACATGGCAAGGACGCCGAGAGAGAGCCCGTACACGAGCGAGTGCGTGAAGACAAGACGGCCCGTCAGGGCCAGCTCGATCGCATCGGCGCTGCCTCGCAGCGGTGGCACCAGTGATGCTGCGTCGCCCAGGAGGCGCAGGATGCGGTCGAGGAGCGGATAGAGAAGCACCGTGGCGCTCCGCGTGAGCGTAGACAGCGGATCGAAGAGCAGGAACACGCTGTTGGCGAAGAGCAGAAGTGCCGCGCATGCGATCAGGATGAAGGCGGGCAGCGAGCGGAGCACTCGCCGTGCGCCCGGACGAAGTCGCGAAGGACGGTCCTTCCCGCCGGTCATCTCGACGAGCGTGCCCATCGGGCAGGCGTAGCCGCAAAACGCCCTGCCGGCGACGAGGGGCAGTGCGACGAGGGCGACGGCAAGCAGCATCGCCGGCTTCCACACGCCGTTCGCGAGGGAGTTTGCCGCGATGAGCGGGTCGGCGACGAGGAAGACACCGAGGTAGAGCTGTCCGAGAGGCCACACGGTGAGCGTCACCAAGACGAAGAACGCAGTGAGGAACGCGAGCTGGAACAGGCGGCGGTAGCGGTGCACGCCGCGACGCGGTCTCACCTGCATGTGCGGCTCGCGATCACGTGCGGCCTTCCGCGATACGGAGTCTCTCGAGGTCGATGACGCCCTGTCCCTGCTCGGCGGCGCGCGCGAGGTGTGGAAGGTCGGTCGGCCTCATCCCGAAGAGCGTCGTGCCGTACGCGTCGACCGAGGCCTGGACGGTGCCCGCGACGATCTTTCCGGGTCTCCGTACGTCGTCGAGGCTGCCCCCGCTCGGCCCGTTGCGCACGAGGATGCGCGTCGCATCGAGCACGACGAGGTGCGGTTTCACGAGCGAGTTCACATCGACGATCTTCTGGTCGAAGTCCTGGTGGATGAGCCCGCGGTTCGATCCCATGATGCCCATGAGGTTCTTCATCGACAGAGTGAGTCCGGCCATGCCGTGCGTCTTCGCGATGGGGACGTTGATGAAGACGTCGGCCTCGAAGGCGGGCACGGCGAGCGGCCAAGACGTGAGCAGCCTGCCCTCGGGTATTCGGATCTTCTCGAAGTCACTGTCGCCCAGGACCTTCATGCGACCGTCGGCGGATTCGACCGCGGCGGCGATGCCGGAGACCTCGTACGCGTTGCGCGGAGGCGCCGTGGGCCGGTCGAACACGACGACCTCGCGCGCGCCGGCCTCGTAGGCGAGCCTCACGAGCGTGGCCACGACGGCTGGGTTGGTGGTGGCCGCGTATTGTGGGGCGCGCGCGGTGAGCACGTTCGGCTTGATCGCGACGCGGGCGCCTCGCTTCACGAAGCGCTCCATGCCGCCGAGCGCGGCCACTGCGGCGCGCACGTTCGCGGCGGGGTCGTCGCCCTGGTAGACGGCAAGATCCAGGACGGCCTTGGATGCAGGGCTACCTGGCTCTAGGGGTGTCGCGGACTCGGAAGGAGCGGTCGCGTCTGTGGTCGCCGGGGCGGACGTGGTAGCGCCGTCCGAGCGGAAGGTCCGCAGCGTCGCGTCTCCGTCCCGCTGGGTCTCGGACCAGTCCAGCAGGCGCGTGCATCCCGCAAGACCGCCGACGCACGCGGTCAGGCCGCATATGCCGAGGTAGCGGCAGAAGTCCCTTCGTTCCACGCGATCGCCTTCCCGTTCGAGACCGCCGTCGGAGCCTGTCAGCGACGCGCTGTGGACAAACATACCCCAAGGGCGCGCTGTCGTAGTATGGGTGCTTGACCCGGCTTCGTCCTTGTCGGGTCCACTCGCCGGTCAAGTCCACTCGTCGGAAAGGGAACCTCACGTGAGCGACGCGAATAGTCCTACACGCCGAGGGTTCGGAAGCGACAATCACGCAGGCGTGCACCCGGCCGTGCTCGATGCCATCGCCGAGGTGAACGAAGGCCACGTGCCCGCGTACGGGGAGGACGTCTTCACACAACGGGCGCAGTCGGTACTGCGTCGGCACCTCGGCGAGGATGCTCAGATCGCCTTCACGTTCAACGGTACCGGGGCCAACGTCGTCTCGCTTGGAGCGCTCTGCCGCCCGTGGGAGTCGGCGATATGCGCCGCCACGGCGCACATCAACGTTGACGAGTGCGGCGCGCCCGAGCACATCGCGAACGTCAAGCTCGTGCCGGCCGATACGCCGGACGGCAAGCTCACCCCGGACCTCGTGCGGCCGCACCTTGTTGGGTTCGGCTTCGAGCACCACGCACAGCCCCGCGTCATTTCCGTGTCGAACGTGAGCGAGTTGGGCGGTGTCTACTCGCCGGACGAGCTCCGCGACCTTGCCGACCTTGCACACGAGCACGGCATCTACCTGCACGTCGACGGGGCGCGCATCTGCAACGCGGCGGCAGCGCTCGGGATGTCGTTGCGTGCCGTGAGCGCGGACGCGGGTGTCGACGCGCTCTCGCTCGGCGGCACGAAGAACGGCATGCTCGCGGGCGAGGCGGTGGTGCTCTTCGGCGGGGCGCGGTCGGAGGATCTGCCGTACGTTCGCAAGCAGAGCGGGCAGCTCTCTTCGAAGATGCGTTTCGTCGCCGCGCAGTTCCTCGCGATGTTCGACGGAGACCTGTGGCACGAGTGCGCGTCGCACGCGAACGCGATGGCCGCCCGTCTCGCCGAGGGTGCGCGCGCGGCGGGCATCGAGATCACGCACCCCGTGGACGCGAACGAGGTCTTCGCGATCCTTCCGCGCGAGGTCACGCCGGTGCTGGAGGAGCGGTTCCGCTTCTACGTCTGGGACGAGGAACGCAACGAGGTCCGCTGGGTGACATCGTGGAGCACCGCCGAGGAAGACGTCGATTCGCTCGTGGCCGCGCTGGCCGAGCCGTCTTGGGACAGTACGTAGGGGAGGCCGCGCCAGTCGAGCGGTCCTTCAGGTCGGGCGGGCGCACGACCAACCGTACCCTACCGCTGCGTCGCCGAGATCGCGTAGACGGTTCCGCGCAGGTCGCACACATAGAGCTCCCCGTCGGCGTCTTCGCCGAAGCTGGCGATGCTGAGTTCCGTCTTCGCGAGCTCCCTCGTTTCCGTCGCGCCGTCGAGCTGCAACCCCCATATCCTGCCCGTCACGAAGTCGCCGTAGAGGTAGACCCCCTGGAGCACGGGGTTCTTCGAGCCCCGGTACACGTATCCGCCCGTGACCGAAGCGCCCGTGGGCTGCGGGTACTCGGCGACGGGCATCGTGTAGCGCGACGCATCCGCAGGCGCCGGACGTCCCGGGGGATAGGTATGGGAGCCCTCGAACACATTCCAGCCGAGGTTCTGGCCGCCCTTGCCCGCGGGCAGGCGATCGATCTCTTCCCAGGCGGACTGTCCGACGTCGCCGATCCAAAGGTCGCCATTCACGCGATCGAACGAGAAGCGCCATGGATTGCGCGCGCCCAGCGCCCAGATCTCGCCACGGTAGCCGGTCCTGCCCACGAACGGGTTGTCGTCGGGGATGCGGTACGTGCCGGGCATGTCCTCGGCGGCGGCGTCACCCGCTTCACCCACGTCGAGCCGAAGAATCTTCCCGAGCAGTACGCCGGGGTCCTGGGCACGATCCTCGGGATCTCCCCCCGACCCGCCGTCGCCCATGCCCACGTACAGGTACCCGTCGGGGCCGAACGCGATGCAGCCGCCGTTGTGGTTCGAGTACGGCTGCCTCACGAGCAGCACCCGACGTCTCGCGGCGACCTTCGGGGCGTCGCTGCTCGGATCCGCGAGCGCGTACCTCACCACGTTGGTGTCTCCCGAGGTGTCCGTGTAGTTGACGTACAGTCGGCCGTTCTCGATGAAGCGCGGGGAGAAGGCGAGGCCGAGAAGGCCTTGCTCGCCTCCGGAACTGACGAGCGCCGAGAGGTCGAGGTAGGGCTGCTCGAGCAGTCGCCCGTCCCTCACGACCCTGATCCGGCCGGTCTTCTCGACGATGAAGATGCGCGAGGAGTCGCCCGGTGCGGACGTCAGGAACAGCGGCTCGCTCAGGCCCTCCCAGCGGGGCGTCAGCGAGACGTCGATCCGCGACAGCTCGACGCCAGAGTCCCCCGCGGTGCCCGTCGGCGATCGGCCGGGCTGTTCTTGCTGCGTGGTCTCCGCCGAGGAGCCGGACGGGTCGACCACGCGTGCGGGTTGGGCGCGGCCGCAGCCGCCGAGCACGAGCAGCGCGGCCAGGAGAGGCGCAAGGAGCCTCGCCGCGCGTGTTGCGCCTGCCCCCGGCCGGCGCACCGCGGCTGCCTGTCCGCGCGGGGAGTTCATCCCTGCGCTGCACCCCCGCGGAAGGACTCGATGACGGCGACGACAGCATGGGCGTGCCCGTCGGTCTTCACTTTCGGCCAGACGTGCGCGATCCGACCTTCGGGGTCGACCAGGAACGTCTTGCGCTTCGCGGTCACCCCAAGGATCTCGCGTGCGCCGTAGGCATCGATGATGTCCTTCTCCGGATCGGGTACCAACGGGAACGTCAACCCGAACTTGTCGATGAAGCGCTTCTGGACTTCTGGCTTGTCGGCACTCACGCCCACCACGAGGGCGCCCAGCGACTCCAGCTTCGCGCGGTGCTGCTGGAAGTCGTTCGCCTCGTGGGTTCAACCCGGCGTGTTCGAACGTGGGAAGAAGTACACGACTACCCACTTGCCGCGCTGCTCTGACAGGTCGAACGTCCCACCGGTCGCGGTGGCCGCACGGATCGCCGGAGCGTCGTCGCCGACTGCCGGCATCGCCGATTCGGGCACGGGCACCTCCTTGGATCGCGCGTCGCTACACCAGGTATGTACCAATCTCGAGCGTAGCGCCGACGCAGGGCCGATCCGATGACGAGCGAGGCATGACAGAAGGAAGGCAGGTAGAATCTGCACATCCGCGCGAGGAGGACGAACGTGGCAGAGGATTGCGAGCTGAGGCGTGCGAACGGGGATCCCGGCGTGGACTGCAACGAAGAGGAGTGCATCTTCTGGCGCGTAGCTGACCATCTGGGCCTCCCCGAGTACGAGGGCGGGTGCGCGATCCAGCACTTCAAGCTCCTCGAAGGCGGATCCGAGATCGTAGAGTGGCTTCTCACTGTCAAGGACCGTCTGAACGATCAGCGGCAGGGGTGATCGCCAGGGTACCGGGGACGCGTCGGGTCCGGTGCGAACCGAGCGCCCGTCCGTGACGGGCTTCAGACCGCTCCCGTACGATAGTGCGCATGCTGTTCCTGGTCGATGGCTACAACGTCACAAAGGGCGATCCCGCCACGCGCCCTCTCCCGCTCGAGGAGCAGCGAGAGGCACTGGTCGCCCGCCTCAAGGTGCGCGGTGACCGGCTTCTGGGGCGTGGCCGGATCGTGGTGGTGTTCGACGGCGAGGGCGAATCGGCGCCCGGTGCGACGGGGCGTTCGGCATCGCACCCGGTCGAAGTCGTGTACGCTCGGAGTGGGTCGGCCGACGACGCCATCGTCGAACTCGCAGCCGCGGAGTGTGGCTCTGGCGTGTGCGTCGTGAGCTCCGATCGGGGGCTTGCCGAGAGGGTGAGACAGCGCGCAGGCGTGCGCGTCGAGGTGCGCGAACGGGAGAGCGTGTTCGACGTTGCCACGGGACGGCGTCGCTCGACGGGCCGAGGGGGCATGGCGCGCGAGGTGGGGCTGCCGCGTGGCGCGAACGAGATCACCAGGGAGCTGAAGGACATCTGGCTCGACGGCGAGGAGTGAGATGCCCGGCCTAGGCGTCATCGTCAACGTTGCCGCAGTCATCGCGGGCACCATCGTCGGGCTGCTCTTCGGCGGGATCATCACCGAGCGCCTTCGGCAGACCGCCTTCAAGGCGATCGGGCTGTCAACGA
>CAYWCB010000108.1:0-6829 GCA_964456615.1 uncultured Eubacteriales bacterium
TCGAAGAACACCGCCTTGAGCTCGTCGTGTTCCCACTCGCGCACGACGCCCTCGGCGTAGTTCACGACGATGTAGATGCCGGCGAAACATGCCCCGATGTCGCGCGCGAGGAAGACCTCGGGCGAGAGCGACTGGCCGACGACGTCCCCGCCGAGGCGGCGCATGTAGTCCACCTCGGCGACCGACTCGAACCGCGGGCCGTCGGTCACCAGGTAGACTCCGCGTTTGAACACTCGTGAGAACGACTCGCTCGCTCCCAGGTAGAGGTGGTTCGCAAGGTCGGGGCAGATCGGCCGACGCATGATCAGCAAGTGGTCGCCGCGGACGTAGATGTCCTGCTTGATCGTGAGGTCGATGAAGTCGTTCGGTACCACGACGTCGCGCGGGTCGAGCATGTGATTGAGGGAGCCGACGCCGCCATCGGCGAGCACCTTGCACACCCGCGCTTCCGAGAACACCCAGAAGACCTGGAGCGACGCGTCGGCCCGCTTCACTCCCCGGCGCCAGCCGTGCATGCGCACCGCGAGTGCCTCGCGCGATCCGTGCGGGCCGTCCACCCGGAAGTGCGTGAAGGCGGGAGAGCGGCCGAAGGGCGTCTCGAAGACGAGTTCCTCGCCGACCACGCTCACTCGAGGGTCGTCCAGTGCACGCGGGAAGTCGAATGACAGCGACCCGCTTCCCCCGCACACTCCGAAGTCGGCGAGGGGTACGTGCTGCTCGGGCATGGTCCACCTCCTTCAAGCGAGGCTAGCGGAACGGACCCACGCGCGCTACCGATGCGGCGGTGCGTCACGCTTTGAGTCGCGTGCGCCGACAGGCTCTCGCTATCGCTGCATGGCGAGCATCTCGCGAGTGCGTCGCCACGCGAGCCGCAGGCCACCGACCTTGAACCAGTACAGCACGTACGTCAGGCGCTTCATGAAGATGGCGAACACGCCGCTCACGTTCCACTTGAACATCCAGCCGACCCCCCACGACGGTCCCACGCTCACGAACTCCCCGTGCATGCTCGGCTCGAAGGGGACCAGGTCCTGGCCGCGCGCCTCGCGGATGATGTTCGCGGCGGTGTGCTCGGCCTCCCGTATGGCGAACTGGGCGAGCATCGGCAGCGTGCGGTTCGTCTTGGGGTCGCGGAACGCCGAAACGTCCCCCACGACGTAGATGTCGTCGTGTCCGACGGCCTTGCACGTCTCATCGCAGGTCAGACGGCCTGAGTTGTCGGCCTCGAGACCCCACGACACGGCATCGGGATCCGGGCGCGCGCCTCCGCAGAAGACGATGACGCTCGAGTCGATGGTCTCTCCGGAGGCGAGGTGGATCGCATCCGCATCGACACGCTCGACCATCGCGTCGGTCAGGATCTCCGCTCCGAGCCGTTCCAGTCGGGAGACGGCCTTCGCGCGTTGTTCCTTGGGCAGGTCGTAGAGGATCTCGGGTCGACCCTCGACGAGACGGACGCGGAGGTCCGCGGGATCCAGGCCGACGGCGCGCATCCGCTTGGGGAGCATCTGCGCCATCGTGCCGATGATCTCGACACCGGTCGCACCGCCGCCGACGACCGTGAAGGACAGCGCACGCAGGCGCTCCTCTCGATGACCGAGTGTCGCGGCCACGTGGAACTGCTCGTCGATCCTTCTCTGGAGGCGCTGGGCGTCCGCGACGGACCACATCGTGATCGCGTGCTCGGCAAGCCCCGGCACGGGCGGGACGAACGCGATCGCTCCGGTGGCGAGCACGAGGCGCCAGTACGGTACCTCTTGGTCCGCCGAACCGCGCGGGCCGAGGAGCGCAACGCGCCGCTGGGTGTCGATGTGATCGATCCGGTTGTAGCAGACGGTCACTGGCGAGTCGTGGAACAGGTTGGTGAGCCACAGCTCGCAGAACTCCGGGCGCGGCGGTCCTACGGCAACCAGATCGAGCTCCGAGAGCGCTTGCTGGCAGGCGTGGGGCTCCACGAGAAGCACGTCGATCTCATCTGCAGGGACGACCTTGCGCGCAAGCGTCACGGCGCAGGTAGTCCCGGCATAGCCACCCCCGGCTATCACGACTCGCCGCCTACCCGACCCGGGCGGGCAGGGCGATGGCTTCGGCTCGCTCACGACGTCCCTTCCGGCCTCGAGTGTTCCGTCCTAGGGCTTCTCCCTCCAGTGCGGGGCTAGAACCGACGCACCTCCCGGTACAGAGTGTCCCGCTGCACGGGTTCATACCCCGCGTCGCGGATCAGTCGCACGAGCTCCTCCCTGGCGAGCATGAAGCGCGTTCCGGCGGCTGCGACGACGTTCTCCTCGATCATCGTCGAGCCCATGTCGTTCGCTCCGAAGGCGAGCGCGACTTGTCCGATCTTCGCGCCCTGGGTGACCCATGAGGCCTGGACGTTGACGACGTTGTCGAGGTAGAGGCGCGACACGGCGAGCGTGCGCAGGTAGTCCCATCCGCTCGCGGGTGCGAGCGGGATGCCTCCGGTCGCCGCCTCGCCCTCGGCGAGCTCGGTGTTCCCGGGCTGGAACGACCACGGGATGAATGCGCGGAACCCGACGTGCCCCGCCGCTGCGGCGTCATCCTGGACCTCACGCACGCGCCGCAGGTGCTCCACGCGGTCGGCGAGCGTCTCGATGCTCCCGAACATCATGGTGGCGGTCGTGGAGATGTCGAGCTTGTGTGCCTCGCGCATCACCGCGAGCCACTCGTCGGCGCTCGCCTTCTTCGGCGAGACGTGGGAGCGGACGCGGTCGACGAGGATCTCGGCGCCGCCCCCGGGCAGCGAGTCGAGGCCGGCGTCACGAAGGCGTGCAAGCACGGTCGCTACCGGCAGGCCCGAGAGTCCGGACAGGTGCCAGATCTCCGGGGGGCCGAAGCCGTGTATGTGTATGGGGTAGCGGGCCTTCAGATCGCGAAGCATCCCCTCGTACCACTCGAGGGGCAGGTCGGGGTGCATGCCGCCTTGCAGGAGGATGGCCGTGCCCTCCAGCGCTAGCGTCTCCTCGACCTTCGCGTACAGCTCGTCGGGGGGGAGGACGTATGCGTCGGGGTGTTCCGCGTCGCGATAAAAAGCGCAGAAGCGGCAGCCGGAGATGCAGACGTTCGTGTAGTTGATGTTGCGGTCGACGATGAACGTGACCTCGCGCTCGGGATGCAGGCGCGCGCGCATGTGCGACGCGGCTGCGGCCAGGTCGAGCGTGGACGCGGAATCGAGGAGCGCGAGCGTCTCATCATCTGCGAGTCGATGCTCGCCGGCCGCTGCGGCGAAGGCGATCTCGGCGAGCTCCGCCCGGCGCATCTCGGCCGGGCCCTTCTCGTCCACCGCCCACGTCACTCCCCGAACACCTCGATCTCCGGCACGCGGTCGAGCTGTCCGATCGCGACCGCCTCTTTGAGGTAGCGTCTGAGCCCTTCCCGGTAGCGCGGTTCGAAGCGGAATGCGAGCGCGTCGAAGTACCCGCGGAACTGGTCGACCGAGAACGACTCCCAGCGCGCAGCGTACTCCGAGATCTCGTCGAGGTGCAGCCTGCAGTACGCCAGCGAATCCATGATCGCGTCGTCGACCGCGCGAGTCGCATCCGGCCGTTCCTCGGCGAAGGTGCGGCGTACCGCCCAGACCGCGTACACCATCGGAAGGCCGGTCCACTCCGTCCACTCGGTGCCGAGGTCGTAGACGTACAGCCCTTCGGGCGGCTGCCAGTAGGCACGAAGCGCGTCGTCGCCGATTAGAAGTGCGGCGTCTGAGTCGCGCAGCATCTCGGGCAGGTCGGGAGGCATCTCGACGTAGTCCGGATCCGCGTGCCAGCGCTTCTCGAGCAGGATGCGCGCGAGGACCTGCGACGTGCGCGAGGTGTCGCTCAGTGCCACCGTCCGGCCCGAGAGCTCCTCGGCCGGCACCTTCGACAGCAGCAGAATGGACTGCACCTCGCCCGCGCTCGAGATTGCGATCTCGGGCAGCACCTTGAACTGCTCGGCGTGGCGTGCGTACTCGATCGCAGGAATGGGCGCGATGTCGAGCCTCCCGTCCAAGAGCTCGCGTGCGAGCTCCGCAGGCGCTGCCTTGACGAAGTCCACGTCCAGCAGCACGTCCTTCTTCACAAGGCCGTAGTAGAGCGGCAGGCAGTTGATGTACTGGATGTGGCCGAGGCGGGGGCGTGGCATGCCGACCCTTTCTTGCGTGTGACCTGAGTATCGTACTCTGTGATCCGAGAAGTGTTGCGAATTCACCCCACTCTGCCGACAATCGCGGAATGACGTGGGAGACCTTGGCGGGACTGACGTCCTACCACGCCAAGTACTTCGCATATGACCTCACTCGACGCTCGACGGACGGTCTTGACCGTCTCTCGAGTGCTCTGTTCGACGCCTCCGTGGAGCTCAATCCGCACCAGATCGAGGCTGCGCTCTTCGCGCTGGAGTCCCCGCTCTCCAACGGTACCCTGTTGGCTGACGAGGTAGGCCTTGGCAAGACCCGAGATCATGGAGAAGCGTGACGCGCTCATCGACGAGCTGGAGTCGCGGCTGTCGCAGCGGACGGTGTCAGAGCCGCTGTTCACAATCGCGTGGCGGGTGTGCTGAGTGGCGATGAGCGACTCCGGGTTTTGGTGTCACTCACATCGCGTGTTACCAACATCGCTTGTTACTAATATAGAATGCGAGTAATATTCCGCACATGGGAGACTTCGTCAACAGAACGCGTGAGCTGGCCGCGCTGGAGTCCTGGCATTCCAGCCCCACGTCGCGCCTCGGGATCGTCTGGGGGCGTCGCCGGGTGGGCAAGACGATGCTCGTCCAGCGGTTCGCCGAAGACAAGCGCGCCGTGTTCCATACCGCCGCTGGTCGCCCTGCAGCCGATGAACTCCGAATCCTCTCGGAGTCGGTGGCCGCGGTGGGCGTCGATGCGTTCCGCGACCTGCAGCAGCGGCCGTTCACCGACTGGGACGACGCCCTCGACTTTCTTGCGACCGCGTCGCGCACCGAGCCGCTGCTGCTTGTCCTCGACGAATTCCCCGAACTAAGGACCACGGCTCCGGAGCTCGAGGGGATACTGCGCGCGCTTCTAGATCGAGCGGGCGGAGACACGCAGCTGCGGATTCTGATATGTGGCTCTGCGGTGCGGACGATGCACGCGATGAAGGAGGAGCGGGCTCCGCTCTACGGCCGTTTCGGGTTGTCGCTGCACGTGCATCCGTTCAATCCGCACGAGGCAGCACTCATGCTCGCAGATCTTGAACCCGCGGAACGGGCTGTCGTGTGGGGGCTGCTGGGGGGGGTGCCGCTGTACCTGTCGTGGTGGGATCAGACCGCATCGATCCACGACAACTTGGAACGGCTCTTCTGCACGCCGGCTGCCCCACTGCTGACCGAAGGGCAGCTCCTGCTCGCCACGGAGGGAGATGCGGGTGGGCTGGCCGGCATCGCGCTCAAGGCCATCGCAGCCGGCCGAACTAGGCACGGCCAGGTTCGCGACGCGGTTGGCGTGGAGCCTTCCCGGCTACTAGCGCGTTTGGTCGAGATGCGTCTCGTCGAACAGCTGGTGCCGGTGACCGAGAATCCGGAACGTACCCGCCGAAAGACCTACCGCATCGCCGACAACTACCTTGCCTTCTGGTTGGGCCGGGTCGAGCGCTACCGCTCGCAAATAGAGCGGGGCCTTGGCCAGTCCGTGGCAGATCTCCTCGAGTCGGGTCTCGACGATGCGATGGGCCCCCCTTGGGAAGATGCGTTCAGACGCCATCTCATACGCGAGGTGGCCGCCGGCACATTGCCTAGCGGCATCGTCGCTTTGGGGCCGTGGTGGAACGAGGACAGCTCGGTGCAGATCGACGCGGTCGGGCTTGCCGGTCGCTCATCCACGCCGGTGCTTGCGGGTGAAGCGAAGTGGGGCAAGAGCGAGTGTGCTGCAGACATGGTGCGAACGCTGCAGGGCAAGGCGCGCGCTCTGCCCGGGATCGTTGAGGAGCTAACCTATGTCGTGTGTGCTCGCGAGCGACTCCTGGACGTACCGGCAGGCGTGCACGCGGTCACGGCGAGCGAGATCTTCTGTGCGTAGCCGTTCACCCTGACTGAACTCGACTGGATTGAATCTCAGGCAATGGTAGAGGGGACCGCATGAGCCAGCGTTACGAGCACCTCGTCGCCAAACTGCGCGAGCTCTTCCAGCTCGATCAACCCGAGCTGGACTGCGGCATCTACCGCATCCTGCACGCGCGCGCCGATGAGATCACGACGTTCCTCGAGAACGACCTGCTGCCGCAGGTGAAAGAGGCGCTCGCCGCGTATCAGCCGGCCGACAAGGCGGCGCTTGAGGCCGAGCTCGATGAGGCGATCGCGCAGGCGACTGCGCTAGGAGCAGACCCGGACGCGCTGCCCAAGGTCCAGGAGCTCCGGAAGCGGCTTGCAAGCGAGGCGGTCGAATTCGGCGCGCTCGAGGCCGACGTCTACGACCACCTCTTGCGCTTCTTCTCGCGCTACTACCACGAGGGCGACTTCA
This sequence comes from uncultured Eubacteriales bacterium, assembly GCA_964456615.1. Classification (GTDB taxonomy): domain Bacteria; phylum Actinomycetota; class Coriobacteriia; order Anaerosomatales; family CAVRZR01; genus CAVRZR01. The sequence continues at coordinate 6,473 of CAYWCB010000108.1, forward strand.
TCTCGCTCCGCCGCTACAAGGAGGGCGTCTACGCGATCCCGTATGAGGGCGAGGAGGTCAAGCTCTGCTGGGCCAACCACGACCAGTACTACATCAAGACCGCGGAGTACCTGTGCGACTACGCATTCCGCCTTCGTCCGCATGACGCCAGCGATCCCATGCGCGTGCACTTCCGGTTGGTCGATGCCAAGGAAGGCGAACACGGCAACGTCAAGGAGGCCGAGGGCAACGGGGCGACCGGCGCGTCGTCGCTCGAGGAGCTCGTTCAGAAGCTGACCGCGCCGCGCACGGTCTGGCTCATGGTCCCCTCGGGCAAGATCACCGAGGACTCGATCGACGCGCTCGCGGCGCTGCTGG
>CAYWCB010000109.1:0-6787 GCA_964456615.1 uncultured Eubacteriales bacterium
CGAAGCGTCTGGCGAAGCGACCGAGTATCTTCATGTGCTCCCTCGTAAGCGCCGTTCCGAGGGTCGCGACCACGTTTCGGACCCCTGCCTCGTGCAGGGCGATCACGTCGGTGTAGCCCTCTACCACTATCGCGGTCTTCTCGCGCACGATCTCGTTCCTTGCCCGATCGATCCCATAGAGGTTCCGCGACTTGTGGAACACGGGCGTCTCTTGCGTATTCAGGTACTTCGGCTCGCCCTCGCCGAGGACACGCCCCCCGAATCCCACACATCGCCCCTGGACGTCGCGTATCGGGAACATGACCCGATCGAAGAACCGGTCCCGCAGGCCGCCTCCGTCTCCCGCAGCACGGACTGCGAGATTCGACTCCACCAGTTCGTCCTCGCGAAACCCCGCCTCCCGAAGCGCCGAGACGAGCGCGCCTTGCCCCGGCGCGTAGCCGAGTTCGAAGCCCTCCTGCACCTTCTCGTCGAACCCGCGGCCGGTCAGGTACTCCCGTGCTCGAGCCGAAGCTGGGCCGGTGCCGCTTGCGAGCACCTTGTGATAGTAGGCCGCCGCCGCCCCGCACGCGGCGTGCAGCCGCTCCCGCGTTCCCAGGGCGAGACCTCCCCCGACCTCGACGATCTCGATGTGGGCGCGCTCTGCGAGCAGGCGGACGGCGTCCGGGAATTCCAGGTTCTCGGTGCGCATCGCAAAACCGAAGACATCTCCGCCAAGACCGCAGCCGAAGCAGTGCCAGAGCTGCGTGGCGGGATCCACCTTGAACGAGGGCGTCTTCTCGCTGTGGAAGGGGCACCGTCCCCACAGCAGCCGGCCCTTCCGCTTCAGCACCACGCTCTCTGACACGATATCGACCAGGTCCACGGCGTCACGGACCCGCTGGATGTCTTCTTCGGTGATGCGTCCCACCGCTTGGCCGACCCCTGTTCGCCTCTGTCTTGTCCGCACTGCGACACTAGTTGGTTCCCGAAACCCGCCCGCCATCCCTGCGCGACGAGCGCAACCCGTCTGGGACACGGGATAGAAGATGCTCCCGGGCGAGCACGCCCGGGAGCATCACGAGCCTACACTCGATCCGGTCCGCTACCCGTGTACCTTCAGGAACAACGGTACGAACACGAGTGACACGACGGTCATGAGCTTGATGAGGATGTTCATGGACGGTCCCGATGTGTCCTTGAACGGATCGCCGACCGTGTCGCCCACGACTGCGGCCTTGTGCGCCTCGGAGCCCTTCCCGCCGTGGATGCCGCCCTCGATGTACTTCTTCGCGTTGTCCCACGCGCCGCCGGCGTTGGCCATCATGATGGCGAGGAGGAAGCCCGATACGACGGCCCCGGCGAGAAACCCGCCGAGGATCTCCAGATTCAACACGCCCAGCGCGATGGGGATCGTCACCGCGAGCACGCCCGGAACCACCATCTCCCTCAGAGCGCCCTTCGTGGCGATGTCGACGCACTTGGCGTAGTCGGCCCGCGCATCCTCTCTGCCTTCCAGCAGCCCAGGGATCTCCTTGAACTGACGACGTACCTCGCCGATCATCGCGAACGCCGCCCGGCCAACCGCGTTCATGGTGAGAGCGCCGAACAGGAACGGCAACATCGCGCCGATGAACAGGCCGACCACGATGTAGGGATTCTCGAGCGACAGGTTCAGGGTGATCCCGCCATCCGCGATGGTGGTGCGGAAGGCGGTGAAGAGCGCGAGCGCCGTCAGGCCGGCCGAGCCGATCGCGAAGCCCTTCGCGATAGCTGCCGTGGTATTGCCGACCGAGTCCAGGGAGTCAGTGATCTTGCGGATACCCGGGTCCATATGGGCCATCTCGGCGATGCCCCCCGCGTTGTCGGCCACGGGACCGTATGCGTCCACACCGACCGTGATCGCGGTGATGGACAGCATGCCTAGCGCGGCCAGCGCAATCCCGTAGATGCCGGAGACCTCGTCGCCCGGAACCGCCTGGTCACCCATCCAGTACGCGCCGAAGATGCCGAGAGCCACGACCAGGATCGGCCCAACCGTGGAAATCATCCCGACACCGAGTCCGGAGATGATGTTGGTCGCCGGTCCCGTCTGGGAGGCGTCCGCGATCGACTTGACCGGTTTGAAGTGGTCGGAGCAGTAGAACTCGGTGATCTGACCGATCGCGATCCCGGCCACCAAGCCGATGACGACAGACCCGAAGTACCAGAAGCGGGACATCTCGCCCACGCTGTTCGCCCACCAGTAGAACAGGCCGGCCATCGCTGCGACCTCGAGGATCGCCGCGACGTAGGTACCGGTGTTGAGGGCAACGTGCAAGTTGCCGCCCTCCTTCGCACGCACCGCGAACAGACCGATGATCGAGCAGGCGATCCCCGCGGCGGCGATGAGCAGGGGCATCGAGATCCCGAACAACTGGTCGTCGCCGCCTCCGCTCCACAGCGAGAGGGCGAGGACGATCGGGGCGAGGATCGACCCCACGTAGCTCTCGAACAGGTCGGCGCCCATCCCCGCGACGTCACCGACGTTGTCGCCGACGTTGTCTGCGATGACAGCCGGGTTGCGCGGGTCGTCCTCGGGGATGCCGGCCTCCACCTTCCCGACGAGGTCGGCGCCCACGTCGGCAGCCTTCGTGTAGATACCGCCACCCACGCGCGCGAACAGTGCGATGGAGCTCGCGCCGAGCGCGAAACCGTTGACGATGCCCTGATCGGCTATCGGGTTGTCCCCCGTCACGAGGAACGCGATCGCCCACGCCGAAAGCCCGAACAGGCCGAAGGAAGCGACCGTCAGGCCCATGGTCAGGCCCGAGCGGAACGCGACGTTCAGCGCCTTCGCGACTCCGCTCGTCGCGGCTTGCGCCGTGCGGGAGTTCGCGCGCGTCGCGACGAACATCCCCACGAATCCGGCCGTCGCCGACAGCAGGCCACCCGTCAGGAAGGCTGCTCCGGTGAGCAGGCCTTTCGTGAGATCGCCGGCCGAGAAGACGAGTGCCACGAAGACCGCTGCCGCGAAGAAGATGAGCACGCGCCACTCAGCCTTCAGGAAGGCCATCGCTCCCTCTTGGGTCGCCTTCGAGATCTCCCGCATCTTCTCGTTGCCTGGGTCCTGCCTGAGGACCCAGCGACCGAGAAACACCGCGACCCCCAGCCCCACGATGGCTGCGAGCGGCGCCAGCCAGGCTACTGCCTCGTTCATGCACCCTCTCCCTTCCAGACACCAAAGAACGCGCGCGGACGACACCGCGTCCGTGCGGCGATCATCCGGGGTTGCAGGAGCCCCTCCCGGCGCTCCTGGCGCACTAGTATCGCATAGGTCCTCGACGTGTCACTACGCTCCGGCGCACGCGTCTACATGCGCCACGATGTCGGCACGAAGAGCGATTCGTACACTCGCGTCGCAAACCTGTCGGTCATGCCGGCTATGTAGTCCGTCACCCGCTGGACGACCTCGCCCAACGACGCGGGCGCGAACTCCTTGGGCAGGTGTTCGGGGTGCTCGAGGTAGTACATGAACAGGCGCTGGACCACGCCGAACGCCTTCGGCTCCTCTACCTTCGCGGAGGGACTCAGGTAGACGTGATCGAACAGGAACGACCTCAGTTCCATCATGGAGTCCCACACGCGTGGGCTCATCCTGATGGAGTCGGAGGCCTCGCTTTCGCCGACGAGGTCCTCGACCATCGTGCGTATCCTCGCTCCATGGTTGTGGCCGAGGACGTCCGTGGGTCCGTCCGGCAGGTCTTCCTCCGCAAGAACGCCGCCGCGTATGGCATCGTCGACGTCATGGTTCACGTATGCGATGCGGTCGGCGATCCGCACGATCTGGCCCTCGAGCGACGCCGGGACGTGGTCGCCGGTATGGCCGAGGATGCCGTCGCGCACCTCCCATGTAAGGTTGAGCCCCTTGCCCTCGTACTCGAGGACCTCCACGACACGTAGCGACTGGCGGTTGTGGCGATAGGAGTCAGGCACGTTGGGGTAGTCCTCGCGGATCCGCTCGAAGCAGGCGGTCAGCGCATCCTCCCCGATGTGCCCGAACGGGGTATGACCGAGGTCGTGGCCCAGCGCGATGGCCTCGGTGAGGTCTTCATTCAGCCTCAGGGCCCGTGCGCACGAGCGGGCGATCTGCGCGACCTCCAGCGTGTGCGTGAGCCGCGTGCGATAGTGGTCCCCCTCTGGTGCGAGGAAGACCTGTGTCTTGTGTGACAGTCGGCGGAACGACTTGCTGTGGATGATCCGGTCCCGGTCGCGCTGGAACTCCGTGCGATAGGGGTCGGGCGGGAGCGGGATGTCGCGACCGCGTGACACGTCGGCGAACGATGCGCGCGGTGAGAGGCGGACGTGCTCCTCGGCCTCGTATCGCTCGCGCGTCATCAGGTCTGTCACGTCTGCAGCCTCATGTCTCGGTACCGCGCTTGAATCGCGGGCGCGACTCGTGCGCGCTTGCCGCGGCTACGCCGTCAACAGGATGACGGCCAGGACCCCCACGAGCGCTCCGGCCACCCATGCGCCGCGCCAGCCGAGTAGACGCGCCAGCCACACGCCGACAGCCGACGCTGGAAGCATCGCCGCGAGTCCCGTCGCAGGCAGGAGGAGCCAGCGGAGCAGCGCCCCGAAGGACGTGACGTGGGGCCGCGTCGGATCGAGCAGGGTGAGCACCGCCAAGAAGGCGTAGACCCCGGCCGCTCCCACCAGGCATGCGACCGACCAATCCGCCCAGAACGACCGCTCGTATCGCGAGCGTCCCTGGATGAGCGGCGAGCCCGCCCGCTGGAACAGCTTCGTGCTTCCTGCCACTCGACCTCCCGGTGCGAGGCGATGGGCCGGCCGCTCCCGGCCGGCCGGTATTGCGCGCCACTAGCGGTTGTCGGACGCTGCGGTCTTCTCGGCAAGGGTGGCTTGTGCGGCGGCGAGTCGCGCAAGTGGCACCCGGTACGGCGAGCAGGACACGTACGTGAGCCCGATGGTGTAGAAGATCTTCACCGACTCGGGATCGCCGCCGTGCTCGCCACAGACTCCGAGTTTGATCTCGGGGTTGGCCTGCCGGCCTCGCTCGCAGCCCATCTCGACCAACTGCGCGACGCCGGAGTCGATGGTCTCGAACGGATTGCGGGCGAGGACCTTGCGCTCGAGGTAGCGGGGCAGGAACTTCGATTCGATGTCGTCTCTGGAGAACCCGAAGGTCGTCTGCGTCAGGTCGTTCGTGCCGAAGCTGAAGAAGTCGGCGACCTCGGCGATCTCGTCGGCGGTCGCTGCGGCGCGTGGCAGCTCGATCATCGTGCCGATGGGGATATCGATCTTCACACCACACTCGTCCACGACCTCGGCGATGACCGCCTCGCACTCGGCTCGCAGGATATCGAGCTCGGTCTTGACGCTGACGAGAGGGATCATGATCTCAGGCATCGGATCGAGGCCGCGCTTCTTCAGCTCGCACGCGGCCCGCGTGATGGCACGGACCTGCATCTCGTAGATCTCCGGGAACATGATCCCGAGCCGGCAGCCGCGGAGCCCCAGCATCGGGTTCGCCTCGACCATCGCGTCGATCTGCGCGAGCAGGTGGCGCTTTGCCGCGAGTTCCTCCGCGGAGGCCCCGGCGCATTCGGCGCGCACGATCTCGACTTCGAGCTCGCGGGGGCTGTCGAGGAACTCGTGCAATGGAGGATCGAGGAGTCGCACGGTGACCGGCAGGCCGTCCATGGCCTCGAAGATGCCGAGGTAGTCCCTCGTCTGGACCTCGAGCAGCTTCGTCAGCGCGGCATCGCGCTTCGCGGAGTTGTCCTCGGCCAGGATCATGTCCTGCACGATCTGCTTCCGGTCACCCAGGAACATGTGCTCGGTGCGGCACAACCCGATGCCCGCGGCACCGAACTTCCGACCCAGTTCAGCGTCTTCCGGAGTGTCCGCGTTCGCGCGCACGCCCATGCTCCGGAACTCGTCAGCCCAGGCGAGGATGGTGTCGAAGTCCCCCGATACCTCGGGCTCGACGAGGTCGACGGCGCCGAGCACGACGATGCCGCTCGTTCCGTCGATCGAGATGATGTCGCCCTCTTTGAGCACGATGTCGGTACCCGCGATCTTCGCCTCGCGCTTCTCGGCGTCGATCTTGAGCTTCTCCGCACCGCACACGCACGGCTTGCCCATGCCGCGTGCGACGACCGCGGCGTGCGATGTCTTGCCGCCGTGACTGGTAAGGATTCCCTGCGCGGCGATCATGCCGTGGAGGTCGTCGGGCGTCGTCTCCCAGCGTACGAGGATGACCTTTCTTCCGGCAGCGGCCTCGGACTCGGCGTGATCCGCCGAGAAGACCACCTCGCCGACGGCCGCCCCCGGCGAAGCGTTCAGACCCGTAGCGACGACGTCGTAGGTGGCCTTCGCGTCGAACTGTGGATGCAGCAGCTGGTCGAGCTGAGCGGGATCGATGCGAAGGACGGCCTCTTCGCGCGTGATCATGCCCTCTTCGACCATGTCCGCCGCGATCTTCAGTGCCGCCCGCGCGGTGCGCTTGCCGACACGCGTCTGTAGCATCCAGAGCTTGCCCTGCTCGATCGTGAACTCGATGTCGCACATGTCGTGGAAGTGCTTCTCAAGGACGCCGAAGACCTCGAAGAGCTCCTCCGCTGCTTGAGGCAGGACGTCGGCGAGGGCCGCTATCGGCTCGGTGTTGCGGATCCCGGCCACCACGTCTTCCCCCTGGGCGTTCGTCAGGAAGTCGCCGTATGGTGCGTTCGTGCCGACCGCGGGATCGCGTGTGAAGCCGACGCCGGTGGCCGAGGTGTCCCCTTTGTTGCCGAAGACCATCGCC
>CAYWCB010000110.1:0-6323 GCA_964456615.1 uncultured Eubacteriales bacterium
CGTTCCGTCTCCGCCTCCGGCCACCACCCGATCGAACGCCTCGGCGTCGCATACGAGATCCGAGAGCCGGCCGTGTCCGTTGAAGTACCTAAGCACGACCTCGCAGTCCCGCTCACCCAGTGTGTGAACGAGGTCGTAGAGACCGGCATGTCCGGACCCGGCAAGGGCGTTGCACACGACGAGTACGCGCACGGACTCCTCCCCAGTCACCTCGGCACGTCCGGTTTGTTCGAGCCCGGCGCCCTCGGCTAAGGTACCCATGATACCGATTCACGGGTGCGCGGTCGCTCAGTCCCGCAGCGCGGCCGCGCGAGGAGCACAGGTGCTGACCACCACAGAGGAGCTGGCGGACTTCGTAGGCCGGGCACGACACGCGCCTGCCATCGGCATCGACACGGAGTTCATGCGCGAGCGAACCTACTTCACCCGACTGTGCCTCATCCAGATCTCTCTCGGCGACGAGACCGTCATCATCGACCCGCTCGTAGTCGAAGACCTCTCGCCCCTGTTCGGTCTGCTCCGCGACTCGGGCGTCGTGAAGGTGCTGCATGCGGGCATCCAGGACCTGGAGATCTTCTTCCGTCTCATGGGAGCGACCGCGGCACCTGTCTTCGACACACAGCTCGCGGCCAACCTGGCCGGATTCCCGCAGCAGACCGGCTACGGGACGCTCGTGAGGGATCTCGTGGGTGTCCAGCTCGACAAGGCCGATACGTTCACCGACTGGGCGCGGCGTCCGCTCACCAAGGCGCAGATCGACTACGCGCACGACGACGTTCGCTATCTGCTGCCGATATACGGGAAGCTGCGTCGCGCACTTGAGCGCGACGAGCGGATCGAGTGGCTCGAGAAGGACTTCGAGCGTCTTGCAGACCCTGTCTTCTACGAGGTCGTACCAGAGGACCAGTGGCGCCGCGTGAAGCGGGTCTCATCGCTGAATCGGCGACAGCTCGCTGTCGCGCGTGAGGTCGCGGCGTGGCGAGAGCGGGAGGCCCAGGCTCGCGACATGCCGAAGCGCTGGGTCCTCGGTGATGAGAGCGTCATCGAGATATCGCGCCGGATGCCGGCTACCGAGGAAGAGCTCGAGGGCATACGTGGAGTCAGCACCAAGCTGCCGAAACGCAGGTACGGCGGGCTCTTGAAGGCGGTTGCGGCCGGTCGAGCCGTGCCCGATGACGAACTGCCTGTTCTCGAGAGGCGCCGGCGACGACCTGCCCAGGATACAGATGCCGCAGTCGATCTCATGGTGGCTCTGGTACGGATGCGTGCGAAGGAGCACGGCGTGGCTATGCCCGTTCTGGCGTCTAGGGAAGACCTGGAACGACTCGCGTCGGGCGACCGGGAGGCGCACGCCCTGCTCGAGGGCTGGCGACGGGAGATCGTGGGGGAGGAGCTGCTCGCACTCCTCGAGGGGCGGATAGGCCTTGCTCTGAAGGATGGCGTCCTCGAGATCGAAGAGTGGTAGGGTCTTTGCTCCGCAGTGTGGTGTCGAGGCACACTATGGTCTCAGCACTTGGTGAGGAACAAGGAGGTCACGGCTCGTGTTCTACGCATTCGATCCCGCGTGGCTGCTGCTCATGGTCGTATCGACGGTGCTCGGTCTGGTCACGCAGGGGTACGTCAACTCGACCTATCGACGGTGGAGCAAGGTCCCGCTGGCTACGGGCATGAGCGGCGCACAGGTCGCCCGGCGGATCCTCGACGCCGAGGGGCTCACGCAGGTCGAGATCACACAGATCGGCGGCAACCTGAGCGACAACTACGATCCGCGGGTGCGCAAGCTGTCGCTCTCCCAGGGCGTCTACTCGGGGCAGAGCGTGGCGGCGGCCGGTGTGGCCGCGCACGAGAGCGGTCACGCGCTGCAGCACGCGCGCGGGTACGTCTGGGGATCGGTGCGCAGCGCGCTGGTGCCGGTCGCGAACTTCGGGTCGGGCGTGTCGTGGGTCCTCATCTTCGTCGGCTTCCTGCTCGGCATGGGAGGACTCATCTACCTGGGCATCCTGTTCTACGCCGCCGCCGTCCTCTTCACGATCGTGACGCTGCCTGTGGAATTCGATGCGTCCAAGAGGGCGCTCGCGCAGCTGCAGACGGTCGGCGGCCTGCAGGGCGAGCAGGTGGTCGGCGCGAGGAAGGTGCTGACTGCGGCGGCTATGACCTACGTCGCTGCTGCACTCATTGCCGCTCTTCAACTCCTCTACTTCTTGCTTCTTGCCCGAAATCGGTAGTGCCGCGGGCGCACGGACTGTCGGGACCGACTGCTAGAATCCGGCCCGAGGGGGCAGCCTGTGCCGGACGACCGCGCCCTGAGCGTCACCGAGGCCATGAGCGCCGCGAAGCGCGCTCTCGAGAGCGTGCACCTGCGCGTTCTTGGCGAGGTCTCTGAGTTCAACGACAAGCCCGGGTACAAGGCCGCGTACTTCACGATCTGTGATGCCGGTGCGTCCATGCCGTGCATGATGTGGCGTGAGGAGTACCGCGCGTCGGGTGTGGACATCGTTTGCGGCATGCTGGTCGAGCTCACCGGATACTTCTCCGCATACGTCCCCAAAGGCAGGATGCAGTTCATCGTGCGCTCCCTCACTCCGGCGGGGGAGGGCCAGCTCCGGCTGCGGGTGGCCGCACTCGCGCGCAAGCTCGAACTCGAAGGCCTCATGCGCCCGGAGCGCAAGCGTGCCCTGCCCCAGTTCCCCGAGCGGATCGGGGTCGTCACGTCGCCCCGCGGCAAAGCTGTCCACGACGTGATCCGCACCCTTCAGCGACGCTACCCTCTTGCGGAGTTGCTTGTGGCAGGCGTACAAGTCGAAGGCGCTGAGGCTCCCGCAGCCATAGTAGACGGGCTTGTCGCGGCCGCGCAGGCCGAGGTGGACGTGGCGCTGCTCGTCCGCGGAGGCGGAAGCTACGAGGACCTGATGCCGTTCAACAGCGAGGAGGTGGCGCGGGCCGTCGTGGCGATGCCGGTCCCGGTCGTCACCGGTATCGGTCACGAGCCCGACACCACGATCGCCGACATGGTGGCGGATCGACGCGCATCGACGCCGACTGCGGCCGCGGAGGCGGTTTCGCCCTCGGTGGACGAGGTCAGGTCGCGACTGCGGCAGGAGGCACGAGTGCTTGCCCGGGCGCTCGCGCATCGTGTGCAGGACGCCGTGTTCCGCGTCCAGAGATGCGCGGAGCGGCCGGTGTTCGCCGAGGCGCGGGCGCTCCTCGGTCCTGCCTCGCAAACACTCGACGTGCTGGAGATGGGACTGCGGCGCGCTATCCCAGAGCGGCTGGAACGCGACGCTGCGATCGTGGGGCTTGAGTGGGGTCGTCTGCGCGCGCTTGGGGACCGGATGCTGCAGCGTCCGGCTGCGGCTTTCCAGCTCGCCGCAGCGCGCCTCGCCGACCTCTCCCCGCTGGCCATTCTCGCCCGCGGATACGCTGTCTGCTATGCGGAGGACGGACGGACCGTCGTCCGGAGTGTCGCGAAGGTGGCTCGCGACGACCGTGTACGTGTGCGGGTCGAGGACGGGTCGATGGACTGCGTGGTCCGATCGGTGGAACCGATCGCGGGTGACAGGGAATGCCCACCTCGAAGTGGAGGCATTGATGGCTGAGGAAGCGAGAGCTCCGGAAGACCTGTCGTTCGGCGACGCCCTTGAGGAACTCGAGGGCATAGTCGGCGCGTTGGAGAGCGGTCAACTCGGACTCGAGGAGAGCCTGACCAGGTACGAACGCGGCGTGGCAGTGCTGAGAGCGCTGCAGGCGAAGCTAGCCGATGCCGAGCAGAAAGTGACCATGCTCATCGGCGAGCTGGAATCCGAGAGTGCGATGGCAGAAGCCCTCTCTGCGCGTGAGGAAGCTCCAGGGGAGCCGTCGAGGGGTCCCGACGAGTAGGCGAGGCTCTCCGAGTGCTGCGCAGCTGTGGGCGGCAGAACGCGTCGTGGCAGGCCACTTGCGCTACCATCGGCTGCGGTGGGATCCACGGGCGCCGGGGCCATTCGATACGGTGCACGTTCTCCGGTGCTGCGTGGTTTCGACGGGCGGAGGTTGGACGTGGAGGACTGCATCTTCTGCAAGATCGCGAAGGGTGAGGCGTCGACGCCGCTCGTGTACGTGGACGACCTCGTCGTCGCCTTCGACGACATCTCGCCGCAGGCCCCGGTGCACACGCTCATCGTCCCGCGCGAGCACTACGAGGGCCCGGCCGATGACGTCCCCCGCGAGCTCATGGCCGCCCTGTGCACTGCGGTGCCGGCGGTGGCCGCGGTCAAGGGAGTGTCGCAGACGGGCTACCGCGTGATCGTGAATGTCGGTCGCGATGCGAACCAGACCGTCCCGCACATGCATGTCCATGTCCTTGGCGGGAAGGCCATGTCACACGGCATGGTCAACTTCGCCGACTGATTCGCGGAAGGTCGCGGCGACCGTGCCGGAATCGGTTCCAGTTCGGTTCGAGCCCGGGGGTCCAACGGTCTGGGTCGAGAGGGGCGCCACGGTGCTTCACGCCGCGCGACGGGCCGAGCGCGCGCTCGATGCTCCGTGCGGAGGCCGCGGCGTGTGCGGCAGCTGCGGGGTGCGGGTCCTGGAAGGAACGCTGGCACCTCCGGACGAGTTGGAGCTCGAAGGCCTGAGGAGAGCACCTGCCGGAGTCCGTCTGGCGTGTCGCGCGCTCATCGACGGACCCGTGGCCCTACGACCGGTCGTTTCGCGGACGCCCCATGCACTGCCTCAGCTGTCCTCTGGAGCACCCACGCTGGGCGCGGGTGCCGTTCTCGCGTCGACCGTGGCTGCGGTCGATCTGGGGACGAGCACTGTGGCCGCCGTCATCATCGAGTCCGACAGCCGAGTGGAGGTCGGACGCGGTGCCGTGTCCAACCGACAGTCCATGTGGGGCGCGGACGTGCTGAGTCGCATCTCGGCGGCGACATCAAGCGAAGCGGAGGCGCTAAGAAGGGCGGCGGAAGCGAGCGTGCTCGACGCTCTGTCCGCTGCGTGCACGGAGGAGAGCTTGTGCCTCAGAGGCATCGAGCGTCTCATCATCGCGGGCAACTCGGCGATGTCGGGCCTGCTCCTCGGGATGGACGTGTCGGGACTCGCCGCCCACCCCTTCACGGCGCCCTTCTCGGGTCTCGTGTCGCTGCCTGCAGAGAACGAGATCGTCGCGGCACTCGCCGAGGGTGCGGAGGCGCACGTGCTGCCGCCGCTCGCGGGCTTCATCGGCGGAGACGTGCTTGCGGGACTCGTTGCGGAGGGCCTGAGTGCGAACGGGACAGGCCTCTTGCTCGATCTGGGGACGAATGCGGAAGTCGTCCGCGCGCGGCCCGAGGGCTTCGTCGTAGCATCAGCAGCGGCCGGCCCCGCGTTCGAAGCCGGTGGCATCTCCAGCGGAGGGCCTGCCGCGAGAGGCGCTGTCCATCACGCGGCGTTCGATCCGGTCCAAGGGCTGGTGCTCGACGTGATCGGCGGCGTGGAGCCGCAATGGTTGTGCGGCAGCGGACTCGTGTCCCTGATCGCGCTGCTCCGTCGTCTCGGGCATCTGGCCGAGGACGGCCTGTTCTGTCCGGAAGGACCGCTGCGCGAGCTCTTCTTCGACGATCAGGGCGTGAAGGCGATTCGCGTGGCCGGTGTCGCCAGTTCGGCGGGGCCGTCAAGCCGGCCCGAGACAGAGCAGCCGGAGGGACTGCGATCTGCCGAAGCTGCGCGCGACGTAGTGCTCAGCCAACTCGACGTCCGAGCCTTCCAGCTCGCGAAGGCGGCCGTGCGCACCGCATTTGAGGCGGTCTGGTCGCACGGCGACGGAGCGGGCATCGACGACGTGATGGTCGCCGGCGGCTTCGGGGCCTCGCTCGCGATCGGGGACCTGGCTGAGTTGGGCGTGCTCCCGAGCGACTACGCGAACCGGGCGCGCGTCGTTGGCAACACGGCACTTCTCGGTGCCGCGATGATCGCCGTCGATGCAACGCTCGAGGGCCAACTGGCCGGGATGGGGATGCGCGTCGAGCACGTCGACATGGCGCTCGAAGCGGCATTCGCCGACCGCTACCTCGGGGCTCTGGAGCTCGCACCGTGGGCGCTCCGGGCGGCGGAGGAACGTGGCCGGTGACTCCGGATGAGCGGAAGCCCCGGCCTTCGGGCCAGGGCTTCCTCAGTCCTTCCCTTGACTACCCCTGAGTCTCTGCGGGCGGCCGTGGGGTCTGCCTGGGAACCTCACGAATCGCGATGCCGGTCGTCGATTGCCCGCGCCTGTTGTCGTCCGGATTCCCCGGTCGACGTCTTGAAGGGAAGGGAAACCTGTCAGTGATAGGGAAGATACACCGCGGGTGGGGGCCCTTGCAACACTT
>CAYWCB010000110.1:6336-6775 GCA_964456615.1 uncultured Eubacteriales bacterium
CGCTACCCGCGGACTGCTCCGAGCCGGTGGATTTGCCCTGCTCAGCGGCTCGCGCCCGTCGGCCTGGTTCGACCGCCCACCGAGCGAGGCGTGCCGTCCGCCAGATGAGAGTGCGAGGAAAGAGCACGTCAACGCTAGTATTGTGGAGCGCGCCTCGCGCCGGTGTGTGAGCCATTCGAATGTATGTGAGCTATGGGACGAGCGTCCTGACCGTCTTGACAGGTGCAAGGAGGCGTAATGGCTGAAGAGTCCGCTTCGATCCAATCACTGCAAGCCGAAGGGCGAGTTATCGAACCGCCCGAGTGGGTACGCGAGCACGCATGGATCTCGTTGATGGACGAGTACGAGGCGATGTACCAGCGCTCCGTGGAAGACCCCGAGGGCTTCTGGGCCGAGCAGGCCGAGACGTACCTCTACTGGCACAAGAAGTGGGACAAGG
>CAYWCB010000111.1:0-6738 GCA_964456615.1 uncultured Eubacteriales bacterium
CGTGGGCGGTGCGCGCCTACCACTACGACTCGGCGCACTACCCGACGTACTCCTCCTGGAGGTACGTGAAGGTGAGGTAGGGCGGCACACCGCCGCCGTCACCCCTTGGCGGCGGCGGATTCACCGCTCGAGCGGCGGGCGCTACGATGTGCGAAGCGCCCGCCGTTTCGCCATCTGAGCGCAATCGGCGAGCGCCGATGCTCCGGACTGCGTACCGGCTCCGTCCCCCGTACGTCGTATCGCGTGAGGTGACCATGCTGCTCAGCGCAGAGGACCTCGTCGTCGATCTGCCCGGCGAGACCGGTCCTGCGCGTGTGCTCGATGGCGCGTCGTTCGCACTCGCGGCCGGGGAGATCGTCGATGTCGTGGGGCCGTCCGGTGCCGGGAAGACGATGCTGCTCCGGTCGGTCGCGCGGCTGCTTCCACTACAGAGCGGGCGTCTCGCGTTGCAGGGCGTCCCGGCGGAGCGCATCGCGCCGGCCGAGTGGCGATCCAGAGTCGCGCTCCTGCCCCAGAAGGCGGCGGTACGTCCAGGTACCGTCGGCGAGAACCTGCTTCTTCCGTGGACGCTCAAGATACGGCACGGGCGGCCGGCGCCGACCGAGACCGAGCTCACTCAGGCGCTGACAAGCGTGCATCTCGACGGCATCGCGCTGGATCGCGACGCATCACGTCTGTCGGTCGGTCAGGCCGCGCGCGTGGCGCTCTTGCGCGTGCTGCTCACCGAGCCGGAGGTCGTCCTGCTCGACGAGCCCGACGCCAACCTCGACGACGCGAGCACCGAGCAGGTCTCGCTCGCTACGAGGCAGTTCGCCGAGCGCGGCGGTGGCGTGGTGCGCGTTCGGCATCAGCGTGTCGACTCGCTCGCGTCACGGCGGCTGCGCCTGACAAGTGGTCGACTCGAGGAGGCGTGAGCGTGTCCGAGACGGGCGTCATCGCGATCGGGTGGTGGGAGCTTGCCTTGGCGACCGGCTTCGTCGTGGTGGTGGCGGTCATCTCGTGGCGGCTGAGCTTGGGTCTCGAGAAGGACCTTGCCCTCGCCACGGTGCGGACCTACCTGCAACTCGTCGCGCTCGGTCTCGTGCTCCGTTGGGTCTTCGCGAACGACACCTGGTGGCTCGTGCTCATGCTCCTTGGCGTCATGACCCTCGCCGCCGCCCAGATCATCGTGAGGCGCTCGCCCGATGCGCCCGCAGGGATCCTGACCTCTTCGTTCCTTTCGATGGCGCTCACCGGGTTCATCGTCACCTTCACCGTGACCGGCCTCATCGTGCACGTCGAGCCGTGGTACCGGGCGCAGTACGTGATCCCGATCGCGGGCATGGTGCTCGGCAATTCCATGACTGGGATCGCGCTTGCACTCGAGCGTGTCTTCGCGGATATGGACGCGCGCGCCGAAGAGCTGCTCGCCCTGACCGCTCTCGGGGCGACGCCGTGGGAGGCCTCGGCGAGTTCGGTCCGCGCGGCATTGCGAGCGGGGATGATCCCGACCATCAACGCGATGGCCGCAGCCGGCATCGTGTTCATACCGGGGATGATGACCGGTCAGATCCTCGCCGGCGTGGACCCTCTCGAGGCCACCGCGTACCAGATCGTCGTCATGCTCATGGTCGCTGCCGCCACGGCACTCGGCTCGGTGCTCGCCGTACTGCTCACGTACCGACGCCGCTTCTCGGACGACGGCGTGTTCCTGGAGCGCGGGCTTCGCGCCAACGAGAGAGGTACCGGCCGAGGCGTGCGCTAAGATGTGCACGTTCGTGCCTACCCCGACCGAGGTCGCCCGGCCGGCCCGGCGAGAACCCAACGACCCGTGCCGAGGAGCGGCATGACCGGCTTCGAGCTGTATCTGAAGCGCAACAGCAAGCGGTTCGGCGAGTACCTGGACACGTTCTTCGAGAACGGCGTCCACCCGGACATGCGCCGATACCTCTACGACATGCTTGCCCACTTCACCGCGAACGGCGGAAAGCGCCACCGGCCGCTCATCTGCCTGCTCGCGTGCGAGGCGGTGGGCGGCGATCCGAAGAAGGCGTGGCCCTCGGCGGCGGCGATCGAGCACTTCCACACGGCGGCCCTCATCCACGACGACATCGAAGACGCATCGCTCACCCGCCGCGACGAGCCGTGCCTGCACGTCCGGGAGGGCGAGGGGCTCGCCATCAACGCGGGAGACCTGGCGCTCTCGCTCGTGACCGGGACCGTCGTGAACGACGAGGGCCTCGACGACGCGACAAAGCTGAGGATCCTGCGGGAGCTGGTCGACATGACCACACGCACGATAGAGGGCCAGGCGCTCGACATCGGCTGGGCGAGGGACGGCCGCTTCGATCTCTCGGTCGAGGACTACCTCGTCATGGCGGACCACAAGACCGCCTACTACTCGGGCGCGGTACCGCTTGCAGTCGGCGGGATCGTCGGTGGCGGCACCGACAAGCAGGTCGAGGCGCTCCGCTCATTCGGCATGGCGGCCGGGCTCGCGTTCCAGATCCAGGACGACGTCTTGAACCTCGTGGGCACGAAGGAGTCCACCCGCAAGGACTTCAGAAGCGACGTCACCGAGGGCAAGCGCACGCTCGTGGCCATACACGCGCTCGCGCATTCGCCCCGGCGCGAACGGCTGCTCGAGATCCTCTCGATGCGCACCGAGGACGCGAAAGTGCTCGAAGAGGCGGTCTCGATCATGCGGGAGGCGGGCTCGATCGCGTTCGCGGAAGACTATTCACGGGAACTGATACTAGGAGCGAAGCCGTTGCTGGACGCAGCGATTCCCGACAGTAGGCCAAAGAGGCTGCTCGTGTCGATGGCCGACTTCTTCGTGAAGCGGAGCGCGTAGTCGCGCACGAGCGCCGTTGCGGGCCGTTGCGAACCGGCGCGGCGGCGCGTCACGAGGTGTCGAGACGACGGCCGGGGCTCGCTCACTGACTGTGTTCCCGCTCGTTCTTGGACCGACAGGCCGAACAGTGTATAGGAGGCAGAACCGATGAGTATGCAGTCCGTTCAGATCTCAGACTCCATCCACTGGGTCGGCGCCATCGACTGGGAGCTCCGAGACTTCCACGGCTACGAGACGCCGCGCGGGACCACCTACAACGCCTATCTCGTGCGCGGCGAGAAGACGGCGCTCGTCGACACCGTCAAGCTCGCGTTCGTCGACGAGCTGCTGTCCCGGGTGCGCTCGGTCATGGATCCCGCGGACGTCGACTACATCGTCGTGAACCACGTAGAGCCCGACCACAACGGGGGGCTTCGCGCCGTGATGGCGGCGATGCCCAATGCGACAGTCGTCGCGTCGCGGTCGGGAACGGCCGGAGTCCTCGAGTATCACGACGGTCTGGAGGTCGGGGTCGTGGGCGCCGACGACGTGATTGATCTCGGCGGCAAGACGCTCCGCTTCCTGCCCCAGCCGATGGTGCACTGGCCCGACTCGATGTTCACGTTCTGCCCCGAAGAGTGCGTGCTCATGCCGAACGACGCCTTCGGTCAGCACCTGGCGTCCGAAGGGCGGTTCGCCGACGAGGTCGGAGTCGATCTGGCGGTCGAGGAGCTCACGACGTACTACGCGAACATCCTCATGCCGCTCGGCAAGCAGGTCTCCAAGGCCGTCGAGAAGGTCGGTGAACTCGGGTGGGCGTGCAAGGTCATTGCGCCCTCACACGGTGTGGCATGGCGCGGCGACGACATCGCGGTGCTGCTCGACGCGTACGCCCGCCTTACTCGAGGCCAGACGCGCGAGAAGATCGTGGTCGCCTTCTCGACGATGTGGGGCTCCACCGGCACGCTCGCTCGCGCGGTAGCCGACGGTATCGCCGCTGAGGGCGTCGAAGTCGAGGTCTTCGACCTTGCGGTCTCGCCGCTCGCCCACGTCACGCGCGAGCTTCTGGACTCGCGGGCGCTGCTCCTCGGCTCGCCGACTCTGCATCACGGAATGCTCTATCGGGTCGCCGGCTACCTGCAGTACATCTCCGGGCTCAAGCCGCAGGGCAAGATCGGCGGGGCATTCGGCAGCTACGGCTGGAGCAGCGGTGGCACGAAGCAGATCCACGCTCGCCTGGATGAGATCGGATTCGAGCTGCCGATCGAGCCGTACACGCAGAAGTACGGTCCCACCGGCTCGGAGATTCAAGCCGCGCGTGAGTGGGGCGCGCGATTCGCGACGCTCGTGAAGGACCGTGCCTGATCGAGTCGGTCGCTAAGCCGGTTCCCGGGTGGCTGGCCGCCAATGCCCCGCTGCTGACCCTGGGCCGTTTCGTCATGTTCCGCGGGTGTTTGCACTCGTCTATTCGTCGCGGCCCCGCTGATCGAAGTCGATCTTGGGGAGTGCATCGCAGGTGCTCGCGCCCGGCGACGGCTCGGCCGCACACTCCCCGATGTACTTCGCCAGCGCGCTTCGCCAGTCCGGAAGGGCTATGCCCAGGGCTTGCGCCTTGCCTGTGTCGAGGGCCGAATTGCGCGGCCTGAGAGCCCTTGTCGGGAAATCGGCGGCGTGCGCGCGGGACACCGCCACGTCTACGCCGGCGAGCTGGAGAATGCGAAGAGCCATGTCGTAGCGCGACACGGTGCCGCTGCCGACAAGGTGGTAGATGCCAGGCTGTGCGCCGCGCATGACGAGAGAGACGATCCCGTCGGCCAGATCGATGGAGTAAGTCGGCGAGCCGATCTCGTCGTCCACCACGTTGAGCTCACGATGGTCTCGGGCTGCGGCGAGGATCTTCGTCGGGAAGTCGGCGCCCCCGGGACCGAAGAGCCAGCCCGTTCGCACGATGATCGCCGAGGGGGCGGCCTCGGCGATCGCCCTCTCACCCTCGAGCTTCGAGGCGCCGTACACGGAAAGCGGGTTCGGCTCGTCGGTCTCCAGATACGGCCCGACCTTGGTGCCGTCGAAGACGAAGTCAGTGGAGACGTGCACGAATACGAGGCCGGCCTCGCGTGCCGCGCGCGCGAGCACCGTTGGTGCCTCGGCGTTCACTCTGTATGCGAGCTCGGGGTGGTCCTCGGCGCGCTCTACGTCGGTGAATGCGGCTGCATTGACAAGTACGCCACGCTCGCCTTGGGCAAGACCCTCGGCGAAGACGCGCACGTGACACGCAACGTCGTGAGGTGAAGTGATGTCGAACTCGGTCTTGGGAGGCGCCATGAACCGCACGCTGGCGCCCGCGTCAGCGCGCTCCGTCAGTACGCGCTGCATCGCGGTGCCTAGCCTGCCGGCCGCGCCTGAGATGAGGAACGCGTGGGGCACGGACTAGCTCCGTCCCTCCGGCCGCGCTGACGGCAGGCGGCCCGCCTGCTCGTACCACCTCTTGCGCCAGTCGGAGAACTCGGCGGTGCCGTGCTTGATCTTGCCCCACCACCACTCGTTCTCGCGATACCAGCGGACGGTGTCGCGAAGGCCGGCCTCGAAGTCGATTACCGGCTTCCACCCCAGCTCTTTAAGTGCTCGCTCGCACGAGATCGAGTAGCGGCGGTCGTGGCCGGGTCGGTCGGCGACGCTTCGCACCGACTCGTCCCATTCGAGCCCGAGCTCGTCGAGAATGATGCTCGTGACCTCGCGGTTCGTGCGCTCGTTGCCGCCCCCGAGGTTGTAGATCCGTCCGGGCTCGCCCCGCAACAGGGCGGCCTCGACACCGTTGGCGTGGTCGTCGACATGCAGCCAGTCGCGCACGTTCATGCCATCGCCGTAGATCGGCAGCTTCTCGCCCTCGAGCGCGTTCGTGGCGAAGAGCGGAATGAGCTTCTCGGGGTGCTGGTATGGCCCGTACGTGTTGGAGCCGCGCGTGACGAGCGCGGGTGTCCGGTAGGTCGTGTGGTGCGCAAGCACTTGTAGGTCGCTGCTCGCCTTGGACGCCGAGTATGGGCTCGACGGGCTCAGCCGGTCGGTCTCGGAGAACGAACCCGACTGGATCGAGCCGTACACCTCGTCAGTAGATACCTGCACCATCCGCCCGATGCCGCGCTCTCGCACCCGCTCAAGCAGGTTGTGAGCCCCTATGATGTCGGTGTAGAGGAAGTCCTCGGGGGAGTCTATCGAGCGGTCGACGTGGGTCTCGGCCGCGAAGTTCACGATCGCATCCACCGTGCCGGCATCGTCGAGTGCGGCGGAGACCTCGTCGCGCGAACAGATGCAGCCATGCACGAACGAGTACCTTGGGTTCTCAGCGACCGGCAACAGGTTGTCCGGGTTGCCGGCGTAGGTCAGCTTGTCGTAGCAGACGATCTCCCAGTCGGCGTGCTTGGCTAGCATGCGCCGAATGAAGTTCGAGCCGATGAAGCCAGCCCCGCCGCATACGAGAAGCCTCATAGCCGAGCCTTCCGATGCGCCGCCATCTTCGCGCTCAGCGCACTCACCCGCTCTTCACACCCCAGTCATAGCCGATAGACGGGTCGTCGAACGGCAGGCGGTACTCGTCCGGGTGGTCGTAGTCGTAGAGCTCGGTCGGGATGTTGATGATGTAGGCCGGCTCGGACCCCACCGCCGTGAACCCGTGGTAGACGCTCGGCGGGATGATGATGAGCCGCTGCCGCTGCCAGCCGATCACGAACTCGTTCGTCTCGCCTTTCGTGGGAGAGTCCTCGCGTGGATCGTGCACGACGACCTTGGCCGCGCCGCCGACGCACACGAAATGGTCTGTCTGCTTCTTGTGGTAGTGCCAGCCCTTCACGATGCCAGGGTAGACCATGGTCACGTAGACCTGGCCGAACTTCTGGAAGTCCGGGTCGTCCGAGCGCCACATCTCCATTAGC
>CAYWCB010000112.1:0-1521 GCA_964456615.1 uncultured Eubacteriales bacterium
CGTCCGTCACGTCGAGCACGGTGTCGCTTGGATGGGACCCGGTGACGGATCCGCTGTCGGGTGTCGTCCGATACGACGTCTACGAGGGCAACACCGTGCTCGCTTCCTCGGTCACCACGTCACTGGTCGTTTCGAATCTGGAAGCGGGATCGAGGTATTCACTGAGGCTCGTGGCGGTTGACGCGGCCGGAAACGACTCGCAGAAGGGCCCAGCTCTGGCTCTCAGAGTGCCGGACGCCGTGAGTACGACCACGATACCGGCGGGCTCGAATGAGACCACGACGGTCTTCGTTCGCGGGTCGGACGGGACCACGTCCACCGTGACGGTGGCCTTCGACCAGGTCATTCAGGGCGGTGAGTTGACGGTGGCGCGCACCGACACCTCGCCGGGTCCGACACAGCGCGAGTTCCGGGTTCTCGGCGACTTCTGGGATGTCTCGTTCACGGGAACGTTCGAGGGGACCGTGACGGTCACGCTCCCGTACGACAGCCGCATCCCCGATCGGCGGGCGCGGAACCTGAAAATACGCCACTGGGAAAGCGGGAGGTGGGTGGTTGTACCGACCGTGGTGGATACCGCGAATCACACGATCACAGCGTATCTCACGTCGCTCTCGCCGCTGGTCTCCGGCGAGAACGAGGACGTCGATCGCTCGTCGAGAGTGTTGATCGCGAGGCCCGCAGCTCCGAAGCAGTACGGTTACATCTCCGTCCGCGCTACGCTGGTCGGGTCCTCCTCGGAGGCGCTGACAGGACGTGTAGTGGTGATCCAGGCGAGCACGGACAAGAAGGGGTGGACGGCTCCGCTGATACTCGTGGAGTCCAGTCACACGCCGGGAAGGTATGCGGGGAAGGTCCGCGCCCTCAGGACCACAGGACCGACGTACATCCGAGTCACATACGCCTCAGACACCTTGAACGATGGTTCTGAGGCGGCGTCATCCGTTCTGCCGATGGCGAGTCTCTCGGCGCCGGCCATCGCACCTTCACGTACCAGGACCACGAGACTCTCCGGGCGCGTGCGACCCGCCCATCCCGCAGTCGTTGTCGTCGAGATCCAGAAGCGGTCGGGAAGGCGGTGGGTCACCTCGGCCCGCCTGAGGGTGAAGACGAACGCGAAAGGCACGTGGGCGGCAAGGATGACGTTCGCGAGAGGCACATACCGGCTGAGGAGCAGGCACGCGGACAAAGGGCATGCGGCGAGCGCAAGTGCGTGGAGTGTGTTGCGCGTTCGCTAGAGAAGGGGGAATCCGGTCAGGACGTACGAGAGCCGGCCCCGTGCCGGCTCTCTTCGTCGCGGATGAGACCGCGGACCCCGGCTCAGCTCTCCGAGGGGGCCCAGTCCTTGCCCAGAATGACGAGGACGTCCGTGGGGAAGCGATACTCGCCACGCGCGGGCCTCACGGAATCCGCACCAAGGATGTCACCAATGTCGGCAGCAGCCTTCTTCTGCGAACGGCTCGCGTACACGACGAGGGTCTTCGGGTACTCGAAAGACGGCGCGTTCCCGAGTCGTTCGAC
>CAYWCB010000112.1:1531-6679 GCA_964456615.1 uncultured Eubacteriales bacterium
CGACAGGATACCCTGAGCGTGCGAGGAGCGTAGCAGCCCTGGTGGCCGCGCCTGCCACGCCACCTCCGTTCGAGACGGTAATGCTCGGCGGGTCGACGGGGGGCGTCGCCGGCCGCGAAGCGGGCGGCTTCCGCGATTCGACCTTCGCCTGCTTGCCCTGCTCGGGCTCGTCGAATCCGCGTCCGTCACGCATGGCGTCCACGAGAAGCCTCCTCCGCTCCTGATCCGTCCAGACGAAGGGGCTGTGCCATTCTCCTGACAGCGTGGCGGTGTACATCCGCTCCGAGCCGGCTGCGCGTGCGGCCATACCCAACTTGGCGATCTCGGCGAACGAAAGGTCGGTCTTCACGACCCTGGCAACTTGCCGGGCGACTTGAGGCGCTTTCGGCAAGGACCGGATGCTCAGGGCTTGCTTGGCGACGGCACGCAAGAACAGCTGCTGGTTGCGCATGCGACTGAAGTCACCGTCAACGAATTCCCGGCTCCGGACGAATGTGAGCGCGTGCTCGCCGTCAAGAAGCTGGTAGCCCTTGTCGATGTGGCTCGCCCGTCCACCTATGCTCGCGGCCGCGGCCCTTCTGTCGTCGATAGTTGTAGGGACGTCGATCCAGACACCTCCGAGTTCGTCGACCAGGCGCTGGAAGCCGCTGACTCGCACTTCAGCGTAGTGGTTGATGGGCAGTCCGACGAGACGAGAGATGCTCTCGATCGCAAGGGCCGGACCGCCGAATCGGTAGGCGGCGTTTGCCTTGCGAATGCCTTGCTTGCCGAGGTCGACCCTTGTATCCCTTGGTATGGATAGGACCCACACCTTGCGATGTCGCGCGTCCACTCGGACGAGCAGGATGGTGTCCGTGCGTGGCCGCTTCTTGCTGCTTGGGCGTGCATCGGCGCCGAGCAGCAGGATGTTCACGGGTTCGCCGCGCTCTGTCGGGGCCAGCGTCGACCGGAGCAACGCTCGCATGTGCGCGCTTCCCTGCATATCGCGCTCGACCGACCTCAGGAACAGGAGCGTCGCAGCTGCTGTGACCAGGAGAATACCGAGCGAGACTTGGAACCCGATGCGGAATGCGCGCCGTACGGCCCGGCTGGGAAACGCAGGGTCGGCAGCCGTGGACCCCTCCGCCGGCAATGCCCGCATGTTGTGCAGTTCACCCAAGAGATCGCCTCGCAGGCTGGTGTGCGGTGTGCCAGGAGGACTTCCGGCGGACTGGAACGGCTACTCAGGGGTAGCCCGAGCACCAGAAGCTTACTCAGACGGCGGTTTCTCGACAACTTGGCGGATGCGAAGACGGACGCGAAGTACGCCGCAGCATGTCGGTCTACCGATACAATCGAATGCATGACAGACGGCCAGCGAGAAGAGACCGTCTCGAGCGACGCCCATGACGCGTCCGGACCTGGGCTCGCCCGGGGTGACGCCAACGGCGAATCCCGAATGCCGGCAAGTGAGATTCGGACTCGGGTTCTCACCGGCTTGGCCATCCTGTTCTTGATGGGGTTGTCCGCAGCGGGCAAGGCGATCAACACATACGGGTTCTTCATCTACCCCGACTCGTACTACTACCTCCTGATCGCGAGGAACATCGCGGACCATGTCCATCCTGCAGGGACATTGGGGCCCGGCGGAATGCCCTTCCCGCCGCCCGGCTACGCTGCGATGAAGGCTACCTTCCCGGCGATTGCCGCCGTTCTGCTCGCATTCGGCGTTCCAATGACGCCCACGGGACATCTCGTGGCCGGAGGCGCGGCGGTGCTCGCCGTGCCGGCCGCGTTCTGGGCCACGAGGAGGCTCATCGACTCCCGCATGGCGGCCCTGACCGCCGCAGTGCTGGCGGCGACGTCGTTCGGGATTACCTACTGGGCGGGCTTCATCATGAGCGACTCCCTATCGGTTCTGCTCGCCTTCGTGGCGCTCGCGCTCCTAGCGAAGAGCCGAAGGGACGACTGGAGCAATGCCGGCGACATCGCATTCGGCGTGGTGCTCGCGCTGTTGCTGCTGTCGCGACCTACGTACTTGGTCGCCGTTCCGCTGCTCGCGTGGACTGCACGCACCTCGTTCGCCTGGACTCGAAAGAGAGTCATCACGGCCGGGGCCGCAGCATCATTCGTCGTGGCGACCATCGCAGCGGCGTGGTTTCCGCCCTCGTCCTTCATCCGAGTGGTCGCGACCAACCTTCTGCCCGTGATAGGGATCGCGCTCGCTGGCGGGGCGATCGTGATCCTCGTCTTGCGGAGGGTGAGAACCAGGCCGCACTTGACGCTGAGCCCGCGAGCATTTGCCTGGTTGCTCGTCAGTCTCTCTGCCGTCATTCCTGCCGCCTACCTGGTTGAACGCGTCGTTCGCTACTCGACGGGGGTGAGCCCGTACATTGGCTTCGGGCGCTTTGGCGCGCGCGACCCGGCAACGATCGTTCTGCTCATTCCCGGGGCGCTCGCCTTCGCCTTGTACGCGAAGCGCGACGTCGCCATGTCGCTCGCTGCGTCGGCGGTCGTGCTCTTCGGCGTGTACTACTGGGTGGAGCCGCGCGAGTCCAGATACCTGATCCACTTGCTGCCGTTCCTGATACCGATAGCGTCGGCCGCCCCACTGCTGATTCTGGGTCGCAGGGATGCGTTCAAACGACCGCTGAGCCTGGCCGATCGGCAAGATCGCCACAGGACGGTCGTCGTGGGCGCGCTCGTGGCACTCGTCGCCCTGGCCCTCTTCGCCTTGGGGCTGCAGGTATCGGCGACGGCTTCCCGGACCACCGCACCTTTCCTGCGAACCGCATACCCAAGAGAGGTTGCGGTGAGGGTGAACCGAGTGGTCCAGAACGACGACACCGTCGTAACGGCACTCCCGTGGCCCTACTACTATCATCTGGGCAAGCCCGTGTGGAACGCCGGCGTGACGCTGGCTTCGAGCTTCCTCGACCTCGTTCCCCCGGAGAACGAGGTCCTCGTCATCGCGGACGCATCCATGCGCTACCACTATCCTGCTCTGGCAAAGGCGCTGGAGGACGGGCTTGCGGGTCGCACAGTCATGCGGTTCAAAGTGCCAGTGGGCTACCAGTACGGCTACTTCTCGATTCCGGACTCGAAGCCGGTGAGCGTCTATCGGCTCTCGGCGCAGGAGCTATCTTCGGCGCTTATCTCGGCCGGCCTCAGAGGGGGCTTGTCGCTGCGGCTGGCTCCGACGGAGCCGCAACTGCGATAGAGCGCGCATCCGCCGGTGCGGCGTGGCTGCGAGCGACCTCCTGTGCCGCAGGCTCAACGATTGCCCGAGTACACGGCAGTCCTGTGAGCTGGGGTGGAGCCCTGGGCTGCCGTCGGGATGTTCGCTGGGCGCGCCGCACGGCCCGGGCGCGGCATGCGTATTGCTCCGCACGGTACTCCGACCGGGGCGACCCGGCGAAAGGAGCAGCTAGTGAGCACAGAATGCCGACCTTCCTTGCGCGGGAGACCGCTCGCGTGGGCCCTCGCGTTCGCCCTTCTGACCGGCGGCGCGAACATCTCGACCCAGGGAGGGATCACGAGGGCGCTCGCGGCGCCGGACGCGGACGCGGCCGGCCTCGCAGTGCCGTCCGAGACACCGGTGTCGGGCGAGTCCTCTGCCACCGTGGCTGCCGGCGAGGCCGTCGCGGTCTACCTTGACGTCCCGGTCTCGGGCGCTGCCACCGAGACCGTGGCCATCGCGTTCGCGGACGTCACCTCGGCGGGCAAGGTTACCGTCTCCAAGATGACGACACCGCCAGGCCCGAGCGATGGAACCTTCGAGTTCGCCAACGGATATTGGGACATCTCGTTCACGGGCGCGTTCAGCGAGAACGTCACGATCACCGTGCCCTACGACCCGCGTCTGCCCAAGCGGCGTGCGACGAACCTCATGGTCAAGCAGTGGAACGGAGACGGAGGCGGCTGGCAGGATGCCGCACCGCCGCCTTTGGGTGTCGACACGACGACACACGCCGTCACGTTCGCCGCGAGCGCGCTCTCGTCGCTGGCTCTGGCTGAGCGGGCGGGTATCGACAGGGGGACGCGGATCCGCACCACATCGACCCTCGTGGTGCCCTACCGGACGTCGGCCACCGTGCTCGCGAGGGCGATCGACGCCTCGGGCGGCCTGCTGCCCGGCAAGCTCCTGGTAGTCGCGACGAGCCGCGACAGGAGGACCTGGGGGCTGCCGAAGGTGATGTGGGCTGGGGCCGGCAAGCCGGGGAGCTACGTGGATCGCGTGAGTCCCATCTCAGGCGGCCGGACCTTCGTGCGAGTGACGTTCGTGGGAGACGAGTTCAACACGGCGTCCAGCGCGATCGTCACCGTGAAGCCCAAGGTCTACGTGACGTGGCCCCACATCGCCGCGTCGGCCACGCGGACGACCAAGGTGTCGGGCACGATCAAGCCTGCTCATCGCGCCGCCGTCGTCCTCGAGATGCAGCGCAAGGTCGGGAGGAAGTGGGCTACGAGGCGCATCTACCTCAGAACCACGACGGCCGGCAGGTGGGCCAAGCGTCTGACATTCACACCGGGCACGTGGAGGCTTCGGGCCATCGCCACCGCCGACGCGCTGCACGCCTTGAGTGCCAGCCAGTGGCGCACGCTCCACGTGTACTGATGTCCGCGCGGCCTTTGCGGTTCTTGCGGTGGCCCGCACGCTAGAGCCGCGGCTTCGGCTGGTATAAGCTGCTCTGTGGTCTGCCGAGGAATCCGCTGCCGGCGGACCCGGGATCCCGGAGACTGCCTGGCCGGGAACGGACGTTCCCCCGCCCCACGAGGAGGCTGCACGTGTCGCGTCGAGCCAAAGTCATACTCGCAGTCGTCGTCGTCGCGATCGTCGCGGGCGCCGTGGCGTTCTTCGTCATCCGCTCCCGAGGGGCGGGACCGGAGATCGACACCGCGGTCGTGGAGCAGCGCGAGCTCTCCGTCTCGGTGCAGGCGTCCGGCAAGGTGGAGACCGGCATCAAGTCCGACCTGTTCCCGCCGACGGCGGGGACGCTCGACGAGGTCTTCGTGCAGGACGGGCAGCAGGTCCGCGCCGGGCAGGACATAGCCGTCATGGACAAGACGCCCCTCGAGCTGCAGGTCGCGCAAGCCGAGGCGGGTCTGGAGCAGGCCAAGGCGCAGGCGGACACGGTCGACCAGCAGGCGCCGTCGGCATCCGATATC
>CAYWCB010000113.1:0-5986 GCA_964456615.1 uncultured Eubacteriales bacterium
CCGCTACATGATGGCCGGGCAGGTCGCCGCCGCAATCACGTTGCCGATCACAGCGCTGGTCCTCGGCGAGCCCGACTGGCCGTTCGCGTTGCTCATGAGCGTCATCGTGTATTCCGCGCACCACAAACGCTTCATCGGTCTCCTCCGAGGCGAGGAGCCGCGGCTCTATGTCGAGGACCGCATGGGGCCGAGAGGGTGAGCTCGCCTGGCCGGCATGCAGGTCCTGACACGGCCTCTCGGCCCGGTGACGACAACGAGCCCGGATACCTCCGGGCCCGTCGGTCAAGATCAGTGCCGATCGATCGGCTAGTCGATCGAGATCGCGCTGGTCGGGCACTCGTCCACGCATATGCCGCACTCGGTGCAGTCTTCGGGACGTGAGAGAACGGCGACTTCCTCGATGTCGTAGCAGTCGCTCGGGCACTCGTCGGCACACGTGCCGCATGCGTCGCAGGCGTTCGGGTCAACAACGGGAACGGCCATCCGACTTCCTTTCCGCTAGGTGTGCTGGGTTCGCACATGATAGCAGCGCGGCAGCAGCCGTGCCGAGACTGAACCGTGAGTAGGTCGTGGTCAGACGACGAGCGCTCAGCGCACGCGACCGGCGATGGCCTCCGGAGCCCAGAAGCAGAACGGGTACGTGCGGTCCTCCAGGATGCGCGTCTCCTCGCGGCCGGCGCTGAGCCTCTCGACTTCGTGCTGGAGACGGTCCCCCAGAGGCGAGAGGGCCTCTCTCAGTTCGGCGTTGACCTCCCTGATCCGGGCACCCATCGCCTTGCGGTCCGCACCGGGCGTCGAGATCCCCCGCACGAGATCTCCCTTCTCCGTCGCGAGCATGAGGACCCGCTCGCGTTCCGCGGCACTTGCGAACTCCACCTCGTCCAGCATCGCATCCGGATTGTGCCGGAACCGGTTCAGCCGCTCGATCGCGTCCGCTACCTCCTCGTCGCTCACACCCTCGATCCCGAGGGGCAGCCGTTCCGTCAGGGAGCCCACGACGTAAGCCGGTGGCTCTACGCCGTAGAACCGCCGGATCACGCCGTCCGTCACGCGATCGTATCGGGCCCCTCCCGTGCCATGCACGAACATGTCGGCGACGAACACCCGATAGAAGAGCGTCAGCGTCAGAGCTTTGGGCGCTATCCCCGCTTGCTCGAACAGGTCGGCAGCGAGCTCGGTCTCGCCCTCGGCAAGTCGTCCGATCTCCTCCTCGTCGGCATAGACGACGAGCTTCCCGCCGGAGGGCGGTCCGACCCACAACGATCGACGTCTCCCGCCGCCGAGGAGCCATAAGGGCAGTTCGAGTCTCGAGTCTTCGCGTGCGAGGTTCGGGAAGGGCTGTGCGGCCGAACGTGTGGACGTGCTCGCCCGGAAGGCCTCGAGTTCGTCGTTGTAGGCGCGCTGGAACTCGGCGGCCCGGAGCGCCATGTCCAGCACGAATCCCGCGAAAGAGCGGGAGCCGGCACACGACGTCACGGGAAGCTCCAGGTAGAGGCTGCCCGCAGACGCCTCGAAGCCCCGCCTCGCGAACGTGATCAGCTCGGCGACGTTGCGCGCGTCGTCCGCCGATGCGAGCAGATGCTCACCGAAGCGTGCGAAGTTGCTCTTCGGTTCCGGTGTGGGAAGGGTCGAGAGAGCACCCTCCACGGCACCGATGAACTCCTCGATCGCAGTGCCGTCAGGCACGGGGGCGCAGGCGTAGCACGCATCCTTGCCACCTGTCGCAAGAACCGAGGTGCACTTCCGCACATCCGGCCGTATGCACGGTGCGCTCACCGCAAGCTCCTCGAAAGCGTCCGAATCCACCACGAGCGCTATGCCCATGCCGCCAACGTCGGCCGACAGTCGATCGACGAGGAACCCCTTCACCCATATGCCGGGGTGGATGAACTCAGGCTGGTGGCCGGTCATGACGATCGGGCGTGCCGGATCGGTCGCTTGTTCTATCGCGGCCGAGGGCACGCCGGCGCACCGACGGCTGAAGGCCGCAGCACCGCTAACGCACTCCATACTCGCCAGGCGGCGCAGCTCCTGCACGCCGAAAGCCCCGACGACGAAATCCCACGAGCGGATCGCGGCGGCGGTCGCGCCCAGCAGCTCTGGCCACGACTCCAAGGGTGGATCGGAGAACAGCCCGATCTCGCCCGAAGGCGGTTGGCGGGTGCGCTTCATCCCCGCGCTACACGAGATCCCGCAGGGAACGGACGCCGACCGGCTCGGGCGTGAAGAACGGCTCCCCCGCATCGGTCCCGATCATGCGGCCCCAGGCACGCGCGGTCTGCTCGATCATCGGAATGATGCCACGGTTGCCGGGATGCGCGGTGAACTGCGAGCCGTACGCGGCCAGCGCCTCGAGCTTCACGCCGAGTTCATCAGAGATGTCCGCCACGAACGCCGGCCGCGCCACGATGCGCATGTGCACGGCCATGTACTGATACACACGCGCCGGATAGTGCGGTTCGCCGGCCATGTCGGTGCGCGTGAACTTCGCGTAGAAGCGCGCCGCGGTTGCGATCTCGTGGGCAGCCACGTGATCGGGATGCGCGTCCAGCGGGTAGGGCACGAACAGCAGTGTCGGACGCAGATCGCGCAGTACCTCTGCGAGCTCCTCGCGCGCCTGGACCGTGTCCATGAGATAGCGGTTCGGCTGTCCGAGCGTGCGGCGTTCCGTCACGCCCAGGATCTCGGCCGCCCTGGCCGCTTCGGCCATCCTTGTCTCGACGGTGCCGTGCGGGGTGGGCTCGCCATCGGAGAGATCCACGAGTGCGACGCTCATCTTCTGCCGCACCATCCGCGCAACGGTGCCACCCATGCCGATCTCGACGTCGTCGGGGTGAGCGCCTACACACACGGCGTCGACCATCATCTCTCCTTCAGCGCCCAATGCCACACGGTGAGATAGTACTCGAGCCGCATGAGCGGGTCGTCCAGGTCCCTCCCGAACGTCCGATCGTAGTCGCAGTAGATCCGCTCGACCGGTATCTCCCTCACCGACAGACCACGCCGGTACGCCTTTGCCCAGAGCTCGAGCGGCATGGCGTAGCCCGGCTCCTCGATCTCGACCCCGTCCAGGCTCTTGAGCCGGTACGCCTTGAATCCGCAGAACGCGTCGGTGATGCCCCAGCCGGTGACGCTGTTGATCTCCTCGGTCACGATCCTGTTCACTTCCCTACGGCGACCGGGCGCGCTGCTTATCACCTTGCTCTCGGGAAGGTACCGGCTTCCCGAGATGATATCTCCGCCACCTGTCAGGGCGCCGAGGAACTCCGGGATGTGCGCCGGCTCGTGCTGGCCGTCGCAGTCCATGGTGATGAGCTTCTCGACCTTCAGTGCGCGCGCGTGGGCGAAGCCCTCGGCAAGCGCGCACCCGTACCCGCAGTTGTCGGTGAGCGTCCGCACGGTGATGTCGGAGCGCGCATCGAGCACCTGGGGCGTTTCGTCCGTGGAACCATCGTCCACCACGATGACGGGGCCATCGAAGTAGGACCTCACCTGGTCGATGACGGCGCTGACCGTCGCCGCCTCGTTGAAGACGGGCATGACCACGGCAGCACTCATGAGCCTGGTCCGATCCGCCGCGTTACTGCCTCTCATGCGCGCTATTGTTGCCAAACGGCCGGCCCGCGTCACATCTTTGCCGTTGGTACCTCGACGATCCTGTGCGACGTTGTGACCTCGACCTGCGGACCGAGCATGCCTCGCACCGAACAGTACTTGCTCTCGGACAGGTCGATGGCC
Organism: uncultured Eubacteriales bacterium; assembly: GCA_964456615.1. Taxonomy (GTDB): domain Bacteria; phylum Actinomycetota; class Coriobacteriia; order Anaerosomatales; family CAVRZR01; genus CAVRZR01. The sequence goes on from CAYWCB010000113.1 coordinate 3,739, forward strand.
CGCGCCACCGCCGCATCGGACACTCCGCTGCCGCTCACGACGTATTCGATGTGAACGGCCTCGTAGTAGTGAGGGTAGTCGTCCTCTCGTTGCGTCCCGGTCACGGTCACCTCGATCCCGGAGACTTCCTGACGCTTCTTCTCGAGAACCGATACGACGTCCATGGCAGTGCAACCGCCGAGAGCGTAGAGCACCAGTTCCAGCGGCCGCGGGCCCGTCCCCTCGCCCTTGTGCCCTGGTCTCGCATCCATTACGATCCCATGTCCCGCCTCGTCCCAGCCCACGAACTGCCGGCGCGACGAGTGCCGGATCTGTACTGTGTCCATCGCACGGTCCTCCCACGCGAAACGCGGCGGGCATCGGCCCGCCGCGTCGGCTTCCACCCTGTCTGTGACGCGCCCCGCGCCAGCACGATGATTCTACAGCTTCCGCCCCACCATCTGCGCCAGCTCACGCGGATTCTGCGCCTTGCTGATGGCCTCTTCGAACGTGATCCGGCCCGCTTGGACCAGTCGCTTCAGGTCCTGGTCGAGCGTCTGCATTCCCACGGCGGCACTCGCCTGGATGATGGTCGGCATCTGGTGCGTCTTCCCCTCACGAATGAGGTTCGATATCGCCGGCGTTCCGATCATGACCTCCATGGCCATCACGCGCGTCCGTCCATCCGTCGATCTGAGAAGTGTCTGGGACAAGACGCCCTGAAAAGTGGTCGAGAGCTGCATACGCACCTGCTGCTGCTGGTGTGGCGGGAAGACGTCGATAATGCGGTCGACGGTGGCGGGGCCACCGGTGGTATGCAACGTCGCAAGGACGAGGTGCCCGGTCTCGGCTGCTGTGATGGCTGCCGCTATCGTCTCCAGGTCGCGCATCTCGCCCACGAGGATCACGTCGGGGTCCTGGCGCAACACCCGCTTGAGTGCCGAGGCGAACGAGTGCGTGTCCTCCCCTATCTGCCGCTGATTCACGAAAGCTTTCTTGTTGCGATGCATGAACTCGATCGGGTCCTCGAGTGTGACGATGTGCAGAGAACGCGTCTCGTTGACCCGGTCGATCATCGCCGCCAGCGTCGTTGACTTGCCGGAACCGGTCGGGCCCGTCACGAGCACCAGGCCTCTCGGCCGGTCTGCGAGATACTGGCAGACCTTCGGCAGGCCGAGCTCCTCGATCGTTGGGATCTCGATCGGGATCACGCGGAATACCGCGCCCATGCTGTTCCGCTGCTGGAACACGTTGGCGCGGAATCGCGACACGCCGGGGATCGAGTACGCCCAGTCGAGTTCGAGCTCCGTCTCGAACTTGCGCCGTTGCTCCTCCGACAGCATGCCCAAGATCATCTCCATCGTGTCCTTAGGCGTCAGCGAGCGGCAGTTCTCCAGCGGGAGGAGCTCGCCTCGCTGTCGGATGCCCGGCGGGCTCCCGACCGTGATGTGCAGGTCCGAACCCCCCCTGTCGAGCATGATCCGGAGTAGATCGTCGACGTGCGGGATCTCGTCGGACACCTGTGATGGCTCGACGTCTACCACGATGTCCGGGACCCCAGCGTAGTGCTCCGGGTGCGGAGCGGGCGCCCAGGGCGGACGGTAGGCGTGCGCTTCCTGGGGCAGCGATGACCCAGGCGTGCCGGACGGAACCGCTGAACCGGCAGTCGCCTGGACGCCCCTTTGGACAGTCTGGTCGGTCGGCTCTCGTGGCGCCGACGTATCCTGGGCCTCACCCGCAGCCGTCGGGACGTCAGCCGCAGCGGCTACCGAGCTTGCTCGATACGCATCGGTCAGAACGGCAACCTCGGACACGAGGGCATCTATCGCTCCCGCCGACGACAGATGCGCCGCAGCGCCCACCTCTTCAGCTCTCAGGTTCGAGTTCTCTGTCGGGTGGATAGATACGATGACCACCGGTAGGTTCGCGACAGCTTGCTGGGACTTCAGCAGCTCGGTGAGCGTGTAGCCGTCCAGCCCGGGGAGTTCCGCGCTGACAATCGCGATGTCGGGGGCGATGGCACCGAACATGTCGAGTGCCCTCTCGCCAGATCCGACCGACACGATCTCCATGTCGAGATGCGCCTCGGCCAGCGACCGCGTGACCTGTCCTACGTACTCTGCGTCGCTGTGGACGATGAGCACCTTGTTGCCCAGGCCCGCGCGAACCCCATCGAAAACTTCCGCCTGGTGTTCGCGGACCGGTTCATCTCGTCCATCGTGGGCCGGATGGACGACAACGAGGAGATCTTCAAGCGCATCCTCGACGA
>CAYWCB010000113.1:5996-6501 GCA_964456615.1 uncultured Eubacteriales bacterium
CCCTGCCGACCTCCTTTGTGCGCGTCGCACTTCAGTGACGACAGCGACGCAGCCTGCCCTCCGTCAAGTGTATCGGCATGGTCGAACCGATGCTGAAACACGGCGAAGGGGACCGAGAAACGCGTACGATGACGTCGGCCTGCCGATCGACCGCCAGCGCGTCCCTCACCCGACCGTCCGGAGCGTGGATGATAGTCATCGAGAGCCTTGCCAGCGGTGGCGAGGGTGTCGCCCATCTCGAAGACGGGCGAGTGGCCTTCGTGCGCGGAGCTTGCCCCGGAGACATCGTCGAAGTCGAGATCGTCGCCCGGAAGAAGCGCTGGGCGCTGGCGCATGTCACATCGATCGTCGAACCCTCCCCCGACCGAGTCGACTCTGTGTGTCCTTACTTCGGCAGGTGCGGTGGTTGCCAGTGGCAACACGTTTCCTACCCGGCGCAGCTCCTCGCCAAGCGCCGCATCGTGGTGGACGCACTCGAGCGCATTGGCGGGCTTGCCGCCTCGGA
>CAYWCB010000114.1:0-6404 GCA_964456615.1 uncultured Eubacteriales bacterium
GCCGCAAGCAGCCGAAGGAACGCCGGGTCGTCGGCGCGGTCCTGGCGGGTGCTTGGCACGAGCAAGCCTGGAACGAACCCGTCGTGCCGCTCGACTTTTTCGACGCGAAGGGTGCCATCGGCGTCGTCGCGGACGAGCTCGGCATCGAGAAGTGGCGTGTGCGAGCCGGCGAGCAGCCGTGGTTGCAGCCCGGACGCAGGGCCGACGTGCTCGTCGGTGGCGAGATCGTCGGCTGGGTCGGCGAAGTGCATCCGCGCACCCTGGCGGCATTCGACGCCGAGGGGCCAGTCACCGCGTTCGAGCTCGATGTCCACATGCTGATGCGTGCTGCGAGCGAGGTGAGGCCGTACCGCGAGATCCCGAGGTTCCCGGCCGTCACGTTCGATCTCGCCATCGTCGTGGCCGAGGATGTGCCGTCCGAGCGCATCGAGCAGGCACTCGTCTCAGCCGGCGGCAAGCTCCTGGAGTCCGTTCGCCTGTTCGACGTCTATCGGGGCAAGGGAGTGGCGGCGGGCAAGAAGTCCATGGCCTACTCGCTGAGCTACCGGGCTCTCGACCGCACGCTGACCGCCGAGGAGGTCGAGCCGGTCCACGAACGGCTTGTGCGGAAGGTACTCGCCGCGGTCGGTGGGGAGCTTCGCGCGTAGGCGAGCGGCAATATCGGGAGACCAGCCGCACGCAGCACGCGCGCCCGCGGGGTATCGGGTGCCGGCCGAGACCGCGGTCGATATGCATCACACGTACCCTTCATGCTTCCAGAGCGTATGCCAAGGAATCGACTACATGAGTTTGTGCATTGCGGTTGACTTGTATGCGTTACTGCCGATAGTATCCTCGGACATCGGTACCGAACGCGGAGCTGGGGAGTTGCCAATGGACGTCGCAATCGTCGGCGCGGCGGGCTATGCGGGGATCGAGGCGGTACGGCTCGTCCTCGGCCATCCCGACATGGAGCTGGTCATGGTGACGTCCGCCCAGGAGGCGGGGCGCAGGGTCGATGAGGTGTACCCTGCACTCTCCGGTATCACGGACGCCGTCTTCATTGATGTTTACCCGGAAGCGATCGCGCGCTCTGCCGAGCTGGCACTGCTCGCCGTCCCGCACACTGCCTCGATGGCGCTCACTCCGCTGCTGCTCGACGGAGGGATGCGGGTCGTCGACGCTTCGGCGGACTTCCGGCTCAGGGACCCCGCGCAGTACGAGCAGTGGTACGAAGTCCCCCACGGGGCTCCGCACTTGCTCGAAGAGGCCGTGTACGGGTTGCCCGAGTTGGACCGGGCCCCGCTGGCGGACGCGCGTCTCGTCGCTGCTCCCGGCTGCTACCCGACCGCGGCCGTCCTCGCAGCCATGCCCGTGCTGGCCTCAGGCGTGGTCGACTCGTCGCGGGTCGTCGTCGATGCGAAGTCAGGCGTGTCCGGAGCAGGGCGAGCGCACTCGGCTGGGACGCACTTCGCCTACGTCAACGAGTCTCTGGCCCCGTACAAGGTGACGTCGCACCGGCACACCCCGGAGATCGAACAGGCTCTCTCGACCATAGCCGGCGCGCAGGTCAAGGCCGTGTTCGCGCCCCACCTCGTGCCGATGACCCGTGGATTGCTGGCGACGGTCTACCTGGACCTCGCGGACGGGCATCGTGACTTGACGGAGGCCGAGGCGGTCGAGCTCTACCGCGAGCGGTACGTCGGCGAGCCGTTCGTGACCGTACACGCGGCGGGGAGGATGCCGTCCACGCATGAGGTGAGCGGTACGAACCGGGCACATATCGGTGTGACGGTAGACGCGGGCGCGGGCGTGCTCGTCGCGGTCTGCGCCATCGACAACCTGATCAAGGGAACGTCGGGTCAGGCGATCCAGTGCGCGAACGTCATGTTCGGTATCGAAGAGACAGCTGGGCTGTCCATGCCGGTGCCGGTGGTCTAGCGCACCGGGCGAGCCGGGAAGGGAAGAGGATGAGCGGACCGACGGGCCGGTTCTCCTACACAGAGGGCGGCATAGTCGCGCCCGGAGGATTCCTCGCCTCCGGCGTGAGCGCCGGCATCAAGAAGAACGGCAAGCGGGACGTGTGCATCATCGCTGCCGAGGAAGGGTCGGTGCCCGCCGCGGCCGTCCTAACGCTCAACACCATGGCCGCCCCACCGGTGGTCGTCTCGCGTGCGCACATCGCCGACGGTCGCGCGCGGGCCATCGTCGTCAACTCAGGCAACGCGAACGCGTGCACCGGCGCGCGCGGTCTCGCAGACGCACGCGCGATGTCACAAGCGGCCGCGGACGCCCTCGAATGCGATCAGGGCGATGTGCTCGTGGCCTCGACGGGCGTCATCGGCGTCGCGCTTCAGGTAGACGCCGTGCTGGCGGGAATCGCCGATGCCGCCGACGCGCTCGACAGCTCTTCCCAAGCGGGCACCGCGGCCGTCGAGGCGATCATGACGACCGATACGTTCGCCAAGCAGCTTGCCGTCAGTTTCGAGGCCGACGGCACGAGGTACACGGTGGGGGGGATGGCTAAGGGCAGCGGCATGATCATGCCGAACATGGCGACGATGCTCGCGTTCCTGACCACGGATGCTCCGCTGACGCCCGAAGCGTGCAGGGCGGCGCTGGTCTCTGCCGTCGATGCCACGTTCAACCGCATAACGGTCGACTCGGACACGTCGACGAACGACATGTGTGTCCTGCTCGCATCCGGTGCGGCCGGAGGCGAGGACATCGACGTCGGCAGTGCCGCCTTTCCCTTGGTCGCCGGAGCGGTCGCCGAGGTGTGCGGTGAACTCGCCCGGATGATCGTCCGCGACGGGGAGGGGGCCACCAAGTTCATCACGGTCACGGTGAAGGGCGCCGCCACCGATCCCGACGCAGAGGCAGCAGCCATGTCGATCGCCAATTCGCCCCTGTTCAAGACCGCCATCTTCGGCGGTGACGCGAACTGGGGTCGTGTGGTGATGGCGGTGGGCAAGTCCCCGGCGAAGGTCGACCCGGACCGCATCGAAGTCGTCTTCGCCGGGATCACAGTCTGCCGGGACGGGACGGGATTCGCCTTCGACGAAGCGGTCGCCTCGGAGGCGCTCGCCGAGCCCGAGATCGAGGTCGTCGTCGATCTGCACCTGGGTGGGGGAGAGGCGACCGTGTGGACCTGCGATTTGTCCTACGAGTACGTCCGCATCAACGGCGAATACCGGACCTGAGAAGGAGCATCCCGTGGAAGACCTGCTTGCCAAGGCCGAGACCCTCACCGAGGCGCTCCCGTGGATCAAGCGCACGTGGGGCAGGACCATCGTCATCAAGTACGGTGGAGCGGCGATGACCGAGCCGGTGCTGCGCGAGCACGTCGCGAGCGACATCGTGCTCATGAAACTCGTGGGCATGAACCCCGTCATCGTCCACGGAGGCGGCCCCGAGATCACCTCCTACATGGAGCGCCTGGGTATGCCCGTGACCTTCCACAACGGGCTTCGGGTCACATCCGACGCGGCCATGGAAGTAGTGAAGATGGTGCTCGTCGGCAAGGTGAACAAGGAGCTCGTGGCGGACATCAACACGCACGGCCGGCTGGCAGTGGGTATCGCTGGCGACGATGCGAACCTGATCCGCGCGCGGCAGAAGGCAGAGGAGCTCGGCCGGGTCGGCGAGGTGACGTCCATCGACACCACGGTCGTGCGCAACCTCATCTACGACGGCTTCATCCCTGTCATCGCGACGGTCGCGGCGGGCGAGGACGGCGGCAGCTACAACATCAACGCGGATCTCGTCGCGGGCGAGATCGCGGCGGCCCTCGAAGCGGACAAGGTCATCTTCCTCACCGACGTCGATGGGCTCTACGCTGACTTCGAGGACAAGGACTCGCTCATCAGCGCGCTCACCCTCGACGCCGCGCTGGAGATGATGGCGAGCGACGCGCTCGCGAGCGGCATGATCCCGAAGGTCGCGGCTTGCACGCATGCGCTCAAGGGTGGCGTGCGCCGGGCGCACATCTTGAACGGGACGATCCCCCACGCGCTCTTGCTGGAGGTCTACACCGAAGAGGGCGTCGGCACGATGATCCGCCACACCGAGGAGCCCTGGCTCAGCGACGAGGCGGACTTCGAGGCGGGGGAGGCGTGATGGGCACGCTCTACGACGAGATCTCGCGCCTTGACGTGGAGGTGCACATGCACACCTACGTTCGCAAGCCTGTCCTGTTCGTTCGAGGCCAAGGCATGCGCCTCTACGACGACGAAGGACGCGAGTACCTGGACTTCGTCTCCGGTATCGGGGCCGTGAACCTCGGGCATGCCCACCCGCTCGTAGCCAGCGCGGTGAGCGCACAGATGGCCAAGCTCGTCCACGTCAGCAACCTCTACCACGTCGAACACCGCGACGAGCTCGCCGAGCAGCTCGTCGGGCTCTTCGGCAGCCAGGCGCGCGCCTTCTTCTGCAACTCCGGGGCGGAGGCCAATGAAGGCGCCATCAAGCTCGCCCGCAAGTGGGCGCTCGAGAACAAGCCCGGCGCTACGCGGGTGGTGAGCGCCCTGCGCTCGTTCCACGGCCGCACGCTCGCCACGCTTGCGGCCACCGGGCAGCCGTCGAAGCAGGACTCGTTCAGGCCGCTGCCCCGCGGCTTCTCCCACGTCGCCCTCAACGATATCGAGGCCCTCGACGAGGCCCTGGACGAGGAGGTGTGCGCCGTCCTTCTGGAGCCGGTCCAGGGCGAGGGCGGAGTCTGGCCCTGCACGCCCGAGTACCTCGCGGCGGCTCGACGGCTGTGCGACGAGCGGCGGGCCCTGCTCATGTTCGACGAGGTGCAGACCGGCTGCCACAGGACGGGGCCCGCGTTCGCATTCCAGGGATACGGGGTGACACCCGACGTGATTACACTCGCCAAGTCGCTGGCGAACGGGCTGCCGATCGGGGCGATCGTGGCCCGGGCGGCGGTCGCGGACGCGTTCTCACCCGGGGATCACGGCTCCACCTTCGGAGGGGGCCCGGTCGTGTGTGCAGCGGCCCGGGCGACGTTGTGCGCCCTCGAGGACGAACGCTTGGGTGCGAACGCCGTTTCCGTAGGGGAGTTGCTGAGTCAGGGGCTCGAGGGTGTGGCGGCGCGCTCCGGCGCGATCGCGGACGTCCGCTCACGTGGACTGATGGTGGGCGCGTCGCTCTCCGCTCCGATCGCTCCCGCTGTCGTGTCCGATGCGCTCGGCGAGGGCCTCGTCCTGAACAACGTCGGCGACGACATACTGCGGTTCCTTCCGCCCCTCGTATGCACTTCCAGCGAAGTTGATACACTTTCGAACACACTCGAAGAGGTTCTCGTTCGGCTGATGAACGCATGAAGGGAACCGCCCGAGCATCGACGCCGGAGGTCCGTCAAGACGGACGGGGGACAAGGGACCTATGAGGAGACGACGCGAACGCCAGGAAGCCATCCGCCGCATCGTGCGAGCCGAGAGGGTGCGTACGCAGCGGGCGCTCGTCGATCGTCTGCGGGACCACGGCTACGTGTGCACGCAGGCCACCGTCTCTCGCGATATCACCGAGATGGGGTTGAAGAAGCTGCCGGAAGGGGTGTACGTCCTTGCCGAGGACCTGCACCTTCAGCGCATGATCAGCGATCTGGTTCGCGACGTGCAGCGCTCTAGCAACCTGGTGCTCATCAAGGCTGCGGCAGGCACGGCCTCCGGTGTGGCGGCAGCGCTCGACGCTGCTGAGCTCGACGACATCCTCGGGTCCGTTGCGGGGGACGACACGATCCTGGTCATAACCACGACCGAGCAGTCCGGGGCACGCCTGGTGGACACCGTGAACAAGTTCCGAGGCGCAGCCTAGCCGACACGCTGCGCTCGGACAGGTCCCGATCGACGGACGCGTCCTCGCGTCAGGGAGAACCAGAGAGGCAGAGCAGCCCATGACCCGAGAGAAGGTCGTACTCGCGTACTCCGGAGGTCTCGACACCTCCGTGATCATACGCTGGCTCATCGACAACAAGGACGTCGACGTCATCGCGCTCGCGATCGATGTCGGGCAGGAGCGCCAGGACCTCGAGATGGTCAGGAAGAAGGCGCTCGACATAGGCGCGGTCGAGTCGGTCGTGAAGGACGTCCGTGAGGAGTACGTCGAGGAGTTCCTCGCGAAGGCGCTCAAGGCCAACGCGCTCTACGAGAACAAGTACCCGCTCGTCTCGGCGATGAGCCGACCGATCATCGTCAAGCACCTCGTCGAGGAAGCGCATCGTTGCCGCGCCAAGTACATCGCGCACGGCTGCACGGGCAAGGGCAACGACCAGGTGCGGTTCGAAGTCGGCATCGCGGCGCTCGATCCGGATCTCGCGGTGCTCGCGCCCGTGCGCGAGTGGGAGCTCAAGACCCGCGAGCAGGAGATGGACTACGCGAGCAAGCACAAGATCCCCGTGCCCACCACCAAGGAGAGCCCGT
>CAYWCB010000115.1:0-3460 GCA_964456615.1 uncultured Eubacteriales bacterium
CTTAGGCGTCACCATCGAGAAGTACAACTGCAGCTCGGCGACCTCGGGGACGTCCGACTGCCGGTAGATGGTGCAGACCTCCGGGTCGAGACCCGCCGCGACCCAGTCCAGCACCATCTCCTCGGTGTAGGCGGCGACACCGGTCGGGTCCGCCCAGTCACTCGTCAAGGCGTGCCAGTCGGCGATGAAGTAGTACGCGTCGTAGTCGTGCTGCAGCTGCAGCATGTTCTGGAGGTTGCCGAACCAGTGGCCGAGGTGGAGCTTGCCGGTGGGCCGATAGCCGGTGAGCGTGCGCTTCTTGGGCATGCGTGGACACTCCGGGGTCGTCTGCGAGGCGGGCTACATGATAGCGCAGGGGGTCCCTCCGCAAGCGGCCCGGAGTACGACCTCGGGCAAGCACCGATGGGCGGGCCCGTCCGGCGAGGCTCGGGAGCCGCTACGCCGATGGCGCGGCGGCGCCAGAGCGCACCATCTCGGCAGCGGCGGCGCCCACGGTCATCGCCACTCCGATCAGCGCAATGACCAGGCAGGCCGAGACGATCACGGAGGTGCCCCACATGACCGCCGCCGCAACGAGCGCGTATCCGACGACCGTCATGATCCCGGGCCACGGAGCCATCTTGATGGCGCTTCCTGATTCCGTCGCGACGTAGGTGGAGACGAGGCCGCTCAAGTAGCCGAGCAGAAGGCCGACCACGATTGCCACGGCGGACCAAACCATGCTCACGTTCGAGCCGGTCGCCCAGTAGACGGCCGCGTACGCCACGACAGCGACGACTGAGCGCGTCACCTCCGCACCGCGCGAGAACCGCCGCGTGCGGGACTGCACGACAAGGAAGATCGCGCCGACCAGTAGCACGAGGAACAGGGCGACTATGCGTACCCAGCCGAGTGGATCCATCGTCTACCTCCTAGTCGGGCGATCCGGACGGGACGCCCTCCTCGGGCTGCGTTACATCCTGCTGTGTTCCAGGACCCTGCTCGGTCGGACCGGAAGACGCGGGCTCTCCGGAGCCGGGTGCCGCTTGCGAGACAGCGGCCTGGGCCGGAGCGGCTGAGCCGAAGATGACGGAGGTCAGGATTATCATCGCGATGGCGAACAAGATGATGAACCACGTTCTGAGCATCGATATGAGGTCTGGCTCGAGCTCGGGATCGGCGGGGGCGAGCCAGCTCACGGCCCTATGAACAGACGAGACTGCGTCCGATGCGCTCGCTGGCGGGTCCTTGGGCTTCCAGGCCGATGAGTGGCTGTAGCCGGTGATGGTCGCCGACCCGCCCCCCCAGCGAGTCGTGCCCTGCCCGGCCCCAACGATGTCGACCCGTTTCGGGGTGAGGGTGAACGTGATGTCCCCCTCGCCCTGGGCCACGCTCAGGTCGGCGTCGATGTGGATCGTGACGCGCTCGGGCGTGACCTCGACCTTCTCCCCTTCGACACTGATCGGGATGTCGATCTTCACCCCGAACACGGGGATCTTCCGGACCACGGTGCTGATGGATACCGTGTCCCCGTTGTCGACGATGGTGGCCGTTCCGCCCTTCTTGCGACCACTCGACGTCGTCGCAGTCCAGCCGTACACGCCGCTCAGCGACGGCTCGGAGGCCTCGGCGGTTGTTGCGGGCTCCTCCTGCGCGGCGACAGCGGACGGGAACATGGCTGCCGTGATCAAGACGAGACCGATGACGAAGGGCAACGCCAACCTCAGGTGTCGACTCATGGCTCCCCCTTCCAGCGCTCGTCCAGAGGATACCCCTTTTTGTCGACTCCGTCGGCGAAGACGAGCGCGACCCCGTGCGTCCCGGGCGCAGGAGCACGTACCTCAGCCGACGCCGGTCAGCAAGGGCAAGAGCCTCTCCACCGTGGCACCCAGATAGGCGCCTATCGGGTCCACGTTGAACACGCTCGGCACGAGCCACAACACGCCCAGCAGGATGGCAAAGCCGTACTGTTCGACCTGGTGATAGGTGTGCATAGCCCGGTCCGACAGGAAGAGCGGGATGACGCGCGAGCCGTCGAGCGGCGGTATCGGGATGAGGTTGAAGAAGAGCAGCGTGAGATTGACGAGGACGAAGTAGTACGCGCCAAGCGTGATCCAGCCCGTGAGGCCGAAGGTCCTCACGATCAGCCCCGCGGCGACGGCCATGAGCACGTTGGACATCGGTCCGGCGATGCCGACGAGGAACATCCCCATGCGGTAGTCCTTGAAGTAGTTCGGGTTGACGGGCACGGGCTTGGCATATCCGAACGCCGCCCGCCCCCCGGATGCCGCCAGCAGTATGGCCGGGAGCAGGACCGTCCCCCAGGGATCGATGTGGCGCAGTGGATTGGCGGACAGGCGCTTGGCGTTCCTTGCCGTCGGATCGCCCAGCAGCAGGGCCACCCAGCCGTGCGAGACCTCGTGGACGATGATGGCCGGAAGGAGTAGAGCGAATTTCAGAACGAGGATCGTGATGTCCACGTACGGCCTTTCGGCGTTGGCGGGCGTGCGTGCCCGACTCGGCGGGACAGAGACTTCAGGTCTTGGGCTGCAGATGCGCCGCCTTGGCAAGTCGCCGAAGGTTCGCCAGCTCGGCCTTCCGGCCTACGGCGCGCCCGTCCAGGCGGTCGTAGCGGGCTCGCGACAGTATAGACGAGAACGCCTCGGAGGGTTCGTAGCCCATGGCGATGAGGTCCGCGCCGCTCACGGCCGGCTTGACCTTGGCGAGTTCGGTCACGAAGCGCTCTATTCGCGCTCGCGCCGTATCGTCGCCGAGCGCCCATAGCACGATGACCGCTTCGTTCGGCACGTGTTCGAGCAGGCTGTAGAGCCGGCTGTCACGGATCCTCCGTCGGCTCTGCAGGGCCGTGAGCGTCGTCTGCGAGCGCGTGGCTGCGGCGATGGTAGGCTCACCGTATTCCCGCCCGAAGCGGAAGTGCCTCAGCCAGTGCTCGACGACCTGCCTCTCAGCAGCCGACGCGAGGGCCGCCACGAGTACCACACGGCGGCGCGGCGCACGTGCGTACAGCGGCGCGAGCCTCTCGTACGCGGTCTCCGCCGCTGCGACCCGGCGTATGGCCTCGGCGTCCGGGACTCCTTCGGGCAGGAGCACGCTGAAGGCTCCCAGGCCGACCAGGCGCTCGAACACCCTCGAAGAGGCGTCCTCGTCGATGATGTCGAGCATCTCCTCTCGGATCCGCGCACCTGAGACCTCGTCGAGCATCCCCATGTCGACTGCGCGACACGCCAGCTCCTCGGACGCGGAGTCGAGCGTGAAGCCGTAGCGCTGCTCGAATCGCGCGGCGCGCAACACGCGGGTAGGATCCTCGACGAACGACAGGGAGTTGAGCACGCGCAGGACACCCCGCTCGAGGTCCTTCAGCCCGCCGAAGGGATCGGCTATCGCCCCGAAACACTCGGGGTTGATGCAGGCGGCCATGGCGTTGACCGTGAAGTCGCGCCGGAAGAGGTCCTGCCTGAGG
>CAYWCB010000115.1:3470-6357 GCA_964456615.1 uncultured Eubacteriales bacterium
GAGCCTCCTCGCGGCCTTGCTCGTTCCCCGGGCGGCGGGCGCCGATCGCGGGGCTCTCACCCTCGAGGTGGGACCGGCGCTGACGCTCCTGCGAACGGCTCCTTCGGTGGGGAGCGCGCCGGGCCGGGTGTAGTACTCGGTTCGGGCGCTGGTGATGTCCACGTGAAGCGTCCGCGACAGGACGAGCACCGCGGTCCCAAAGCGGCGGTGGACCTTCACGCGCCCTCCCATGGCTTCGGCGGCCGCCTCGGCGAACTGCACGCCGTCGCCTTCGACCACCACGTCCATATCGAGGTTGCGCCGGCCCAGCAGCATGTCGCGGACGAAGCCGCCGACGATGTGAGCCCGGACCCCACGCTCGGCGGCAAGCGACCCGAGTCGCCTGAGCGAATCGAGAGCCTCCGCGGGGAGAAGCGACTCGATCGAGGTGAGGAAGCGCGCGGTCGATTCAGTGCGCGACCGCGGCACCCTTCTGTCGAGGTACTCGTCGCCGTGCTCGGCGCGAAGCAGGTCCTTGCGGGTCACGATCCCCACGAGCCTGCCGTCCTCGATGACCGGCACGCGACCGATGCCTGCCCGCGCGAGCAGGCGCTCGAGGTCCTGGAGGTCCACGTCCGGGGTCACGGTCACGGGATCGCGCGTCATGAAGCCTTTCACCGGCGCGTGCGCCAGCCCGTGCCGAATGGCCTTGTCGACGTCCTTTCGGGTCACGAGCCCAACGAGCTCATCGTCCTCGACGACCGGGAGCCCGCCATGGCCCCATGTCGCCATGAGATCCCCGGCCTCGCGCATGCTCTCCCCTGGCGACACGACGCGCACGGGTGTGGATGCGATGTCGCCGGCCTTGAGCGGCGGCCGGACCTCGAGTTCGAGCGCCTCGCGGACCTTCTCGCGCACCTCGTCGATCGATGCGTCCCTGAAGGCGGCCGACGCCGCCTGGGCATGCCCTCCCCCGCCGATCCGCGTCATGACCGCGCCTACGTCGACCTCGCCGACGCGGCTGCGGGCCACGACCTGCGTGCGGCCCGGCATCGCAACGACCGCGACCGCGACACGGTATCCCATGTCCTCCACGACGTAGTGCGTGAGCACGCTCGCCGAGTCCACGTAGTCCTCGGCATCGGCCCATCCCACCGCTATGTGCTGACCGTTGACGTTCCAGATCTCGAGATGCTCGCTGAGCGCCTCGAGCAGCGTGCGCTGCGTCGGATCGAGGGTGCGCGTGAGGAACTGGTTCACGACCTCGATGTCGGCGCCCGCAGCCATGAGGTACGAAGCCGCCTCGGCGTCGTAGGCGGTGGATCCCGGGTACGTGAGCGACCCCGTGTCTTCGTGGATCCCGAGCAGCATGACGCTTGCCTCGAGCGGCGTGAGCGGGATGCCCCGGCGATGAAGCTCGTGCACCAGGATCGAGGTGGTCGCGCCTACCTCCAGGCTTCTGTCGTCGATCCCCTTGAGATCGCCCTCGGCGGGCGGATGGTGGTCGTAGACGATGACTTCCACGCCGGGCCGAAGCGCTACGTCGCCCAGCTCGCCGATGCGCCCTGCATCGCGAGTGTCGAGGATGACGAGCCGTTGCACATCGCCGAGGTCGAGTCCACGCAAGTCGACAAAGTCAAGGAAGTCCTCGTGCAGGTTGTGGAACGCCCGTACGTTCGTGTTCTGCGAGCCGAGGAACACGCCGCGCATCCCGGGGTAGAGCTTCGTCGCCGCGACCGTGGCGGCGTAGGCGTCGAAGTCGGGATTCGCGTGTCCTACGGCGAGCTGCACTGATCTCACAGTTCCATCTCGCGAACGAGCGGGCAGGGTTCGGGCGCTTCTTCCCCGATGCGCACCGACTCGAGCAGACGCTCCTCGGCAGCATCGAGCTGGACTCTGGAAGCGGCGTACATCACGGCGACACGGTCTCCTGACTCGATCCGGTCGCCCGCCCGCACGTCGAGCACGAGACCCGCACCCAGATCGATCGCGTCGTCCTTCGAGGCACGGCCCGCACCGAGGAGAACGGCCGCGCGACCGACCCCTTCGGCATCGAAGCCGGTCACGAAGCCTGCGACAGAAGAACGCACCTCGCGGTGCAGCGGCGAGCGTGGCAGCAGCCCCGTCTCCTCGATCACGCGCGGATCCCCGCCCTGCACCTCGACCCACTCCGCGAACTTCGAGAGCGCGCGGCCACTCGAGAGCGCTTCGGCCAGCATGCCCTCGGCGACCTCATCGGACTCCGCCGCCTGCCCGAGAACGAGCATTCGCGCTCCGAGGACGAAGCAGAGCTCCGTCAGCTCGCGCGGTCCTTCGCCGCGAAGCGTCTGAACCGCTTCTTCGACCTCGAGGGCGTTGCCGACAGCCATACCGAGCGGTTGGTCCATGTCCGTCATGAAGCAGACCATGTCGCGGCCGAGCGCGCGTCCCACCCGCGTGAGCTCCCATGCGAGTCTGCGGGCGTCCTCCGCGGTCTTCATGAACGCGCCGGAGCCGACCTTGACGTCGAGCACGACACCGTCGGCGCCCCCGGCGATCTTCTTCGAGATGATCGAGCCGACAATGAGCGGAATGGACGGGATGGTGGCCGTCACGTCGCGAAGCGCGTACATCTTCTTGTCCGCGGGGTCTATGTCCGGGCTCTGCGCGATCACCGCGATGCCGATCCGGCACACCTGGTCAACGAAGTCCTCGGCCGAGAGCTCGACCCGAAAGCCCGGGATCGCCTCCAGCTTGTCGAGGGTGCCGCCGGTGTGTCCAAGCCCGCGCCCGCTCATCTTGGCGATCGGCACGCCGCACGCGGCGACGAGCGGTGCGAGGACAAGGGTCGTGGTGTCGGCCACGCCGCCTGTCGAGTGCTTGTCCACCTTCACGCCCGGGATGGACGAGAGGTCCACCACCCGGCCGG
>CAYWCB010000116.1:0-6351 GCA_964456615.1 uncultured Eubacteriales bacterium
CGGCTTCCGCCACCAGCTCGGAGAGCTTGTCCCGCGCGGTCTCGGCAGCATCTGCCATGTCCTCGGGGATGTCGAAGACCTCCTCCGTGTCTCCTTCGTGGTGGTAGGCCTTCATACGGATGATGTCCACGACTCCCCCGAAATCGGCCTCCCTGCCGATCGGCAACTGGACCGAGCCGACCCGGTGGCCGAAGGCAGCCTCGATGGCAGCCATCGACGAGTCAAAATCGGCGTGCTCCTTGTCAAGTCGGTTGATGAAGACCGCGCGCGCGATCCCCATCTCGCCTGCGATCTTCCAAAGACGCTTCGTCTGCACCTGCGGACCGGAAACGGCGTCCACGACGAAGAGCGCCATCTCGGCAGCTTCCATCGCCGCGATCGCGTCGCCGATGAAGTCGGCGTAGCCCGGCGAGTCGATGACGTTGATCTTCACCCCCTTGTGCATGACAGGTGCGACAGAGAGGTTCATCGTGAACGTGCGCTTCTGTTCCTCGGAGTCGTAGTCGAGGATGCTGCTCCCCGCGTCCACTGACCCCAGGCGCTTCGTCGACCCGGACAGGTACAGCATCGCCTCGGCGAGTGAGGTCTTCCCCGCGCCTCCGTGTCCGACGAGAGCTACGTTGCGGACGTTCTCAGTAGCAAGGGCTCCCAAGTAACATCTCCTCCTAAACCGCGCTGCGGCTGGTCAAGGCAACGGGTCGGCATCGGCCGACCCGTCTTGCGCCGTGGGCAGCAGTCTACTCCTTATCAGTCCACGGGGGCACTGATAGAATGGCGGGCAGTCTGCAGCCGGACAGGGTGCAGGCTCCCCGATCGCACACGACGGCAGGGAGGTCGTTTGTGAGGTTCGGCTCATCGTTCGTCGCGTCGATGACGGTCGCGGTGATGCTCGCGCTTCTTCTTGTCTCCGGGTGCGGTTGGAGCACGAGTCCACCTCCGAGAAGGCGACGCGGCAGGCAGAAGAGAACGGCGATGTCGCCGCGAACAGCGAAGGCGCCGAAGAGCAGGCGCTGCAACCAGGGGAGGAACCTTTGTACACAGCGAGTTACAAGCCGAACGGTCGAGAGGTGGCGGTCATCAAGACGCCGAAGGGCACGATCAAGTTCACGTTCTACTCGGAGGATGCCCCCAACCATGTAGCGGCCTTCGTCGAGCTTGCGAAGAAGGGCTTCTACGACGGCACCAGGTTCCACCGGGTGGAGCCGGGGTTCGTGGTACAGGGAGGCGATCCGTTGTCGAGGGCGGACGATCCCATGGTCGGGACGGGAGGGCCCGGCTACCGGTTGAAGGCCGAGTTCAACAGCCAGAAGCACCTGGATGGTACCGTGGCCATGGCGCGTTCGATGGATCCGGACTCGGCAGGCTCGCAGTTCTACATCTGTCTGCGGCCGCAGCCCAGCCTCGACAGCCAATACACCGTGTTCGGGCAGGTGACAGAAGGCATGGACGCCGTGCGCTCGATCGCCCCGGGAGATGTGATGGAGTCCGTGACGATCGAGAACGCGGACTAGATCGGGACGTAAGGGCGACTCGTGGACGAGGCTCGCTTCGCAGAGGCGCGCAATGCCTACGACTCGGGTGACTTCCGGACCGCCGCGAAGGAGTTCCTGGGTTCGGCTGGACGCGGTCTGGACGGCAACGGCGCGGCATATCACATGGCCGGCAATGCGCTGCTGAGGCTGAGGCGGTTCGTGGATGCCGTCACCGTCTACGGGCACGCGCTCGAGGACGAGGTGTATCCGAAGCACGGTGCCGTGCACGCCAATCGTGCGTCGGCACAGGCAGCCCTCGGAGACTACACGGAAGCCATCGCTTCGTACGAGGCCGCACTTGCCGATCCCGGCTATACGACGCCCTACAAAGCCCTTCAGGGCATGGCGAGCGCTCTGCTCGAGATGGGTCGGACAGAGGAAGCGGCGGCGGCCTACCGACGTGCCGCGCTCGACGACGCCAACCCGAATCCGGGCGCCGCGCTCGTCAATCTGGGGCTGTGCTTCATGGCTCTTGGGCGGCCGGCAGACGCTGTCGAGGCATACCAGGCGGCGCTCGGCTTTGACGACTACCCGGGGCGCGGCAAAGCGCTCGCGAACCTGGGCCAGGCCTACGCGGCGCTCGGTCGGTACGACGACGCCGTACGCGCTTTCGACAAGG
The DNA here is from genome assembly GCA_964456615.1 of uncultured Eubacteriales bacterium. GTDB lineage: Bacteria > Actinomycetota > Coriobacteriia > Anaerosomatales > CAVRZR01 > CAVRZR01. Next base: position 2,152 of record CAYWCB010000116.1, read on the forward strand.
CCGCGAACCTGCACGGCCACACGCTGTCGGCTGCTGCGATCGCCGCCTACGAGGCGAGTCTCGTGGCCACTCAGCCGGGCTCCGAGGTTGTCGAGGGCTGGCTGACGGGCGAGATGCCTCCCATGATGGAGCACTCTGCAGGCTCGGGGTGGGACACCGGTGCGCTCGAGGCGCTCGCGGAGGGTGCCGCGCAGGACGACCTCACCGGACTCTCCGAGCCCGTGGACGTATCGGCGCTGGCTGGTCCGGGTGCCGGCGTGGTAGACGACGATAGCGAGGTCCTGGCGTTCCTGAACCGCACCGACGACGAGATGCGTGAACGCGCCCGGGAGCTGCGGCGTGAGGAGCGCCTGGCGCGTCGCAGCGGGCGAGCGGCGTGGAAGCCGGTCCTTGCAGCGGCGGTCGCGATCGTCGTCTTTGGAGCAGCGCTCGGCGTGCTCTACTACCGCGGCTACGGCTGGCCCACCCAGAGCCAGACGACGAGGGCTTTGCTGGCTGCGCAGCAGGAGGGGCGTCCGACGGCGGAGTACTGGGTGGCAGTGCCCGAACGGGACGCCGCCAAGGAGATGGCCAAGATCCCGCCGATGACGTCGTTCGTCGTGGACTCGATCGAGCGAGGATCGACGACGTCCACGGCGAGCGTCACGGTGACGCCTGAGGGTGGGGATCCCCTCTACTTCGAGGTGTCGCTGCGGCGCGAGGGCGTGGGGTGGAAGGTCACCGGCATCGAGAACGACTGGAGGTCGACAGGCGGGGGCTCGTAGCCTCCGGAGTCTCGACTCGCCGGCAGTCGATGGGGAAGCGTCGCACGGTTTGGGCGATGGACAAGACAACGAGTGCGGCCAGGAAGGACGTAGCGTGGAGCAAAGGACGTTCGTGATGATCAAGCCCGACGCGGTCGCCCGAGGACTCGTGGGCGCGATCGTGACCCGCATCGAGTCGGTCGGGCTCAGGATCGAGCGAATGGAACTCGGGATGGTCTCAGCCGGGGAAGCAGCCGCGAACTACGCGGAGCACGTCGGCAAGTCCTTCTACGAAGGGCTGGTCGCCTACATCACATCCGGGCCGGTCGTGAAGATGGTGGTGTCGGGTCCCGACGCCGTCTCGGTGTGTCGCAAGCTCATGGGTGCGACGAACCCGGCCGACGCGGCGCCCGGCACGATCCGCGGCGACTTCGCACTCAGCTTGGACGCGAACGTCATCCATGGGTCCGACTCGCCGGCCTCCGCCGAGCGGGAGATAGACATCTTCTTCGGCTAGCATGGCTGCGGGTGCCTCTCGCGACGTGCCGACGTCGCTGGTGAGGGCCACGTCATTGTCGTATGAGAGCGCTCCGGTCGCCAACTGTTCGGTGGCGCGTAGAAGGATACCGCCGTCGTTCGTAGAATCTGCCGTCATATCCGTTCCGGCAGACGGGAGGCCGGGTGGCGAAAGGCCTGTTCGTGGGCGGCGTTCACCCGCCCGGTCGCAAGAACGCGACGCGCGAGCGTCCCATAGAGCGCATGGGCGTGCCTGCCAGGCTCGTCGTCCCGATGAGCCAGCATCTTGGAGCGCCTTGCCAGCCGCTGGTCGAAGAAGGCCAGCCCGTGCTGCGGGGCCAGCTGATCGGCGACGTCGACGCCATGGTGAGCGCGCCGGTACACAGTCCCGCGAGCGGCTACGTCACCAAGATCACCAAGACGCTCACACCTGCGGGCATGTTCGTTCCTGCTGTTGAGATCGATGTTTCTCGGCCGCAGGACCTCGGGGACTTCGTCGAGCTGCCGCTGACGGATTCGGTCCCGGATATGGCACGGGCCGGGGGGCTCGTCGGCATGGGTGGCGCGGCGTTCCCGACGCACGTGAAGCTCAATCCTCCGCCCGGCATGCCGATCGAGACGGTCATTCTCAACGGCTGTGAGTGCGAACCATTCCTGACCTGCGACGAGCGTCTGATGATCGAGCATGCCGGTGCCGTGGTAGAGGGCGCGAACCTCATACGCGACGCTGTCGGGGCCCGGCGGGTCGTCGTCGGCATCGAGGACAACAAGCCCGAGGCGGTATCGCAGATGCGAGCGGCCACGAAGCGGGACGTGGAGGTCCTTGCGCTTCCCACGCGCTACCCCCAAGGCGCCGAGAAGATGCTCATCCGCGCGGTGCTCGGCAGAGAGGTCGGCCACGGGAAGCTCCCGGCATCCGCCGGCGCGCTGGTGTCCAACGTGGGTACCGCCGCTGCCCTCGTCGATGCGGTGGAACGCAGGCGCCCTCTCATCGAGCGCGTGGTGACCGTGACCGGTGCGGTGAAGCGTCCCGGGAACTACCTCGTGCTTATCGGCACGCTTGTCTCCGACCTCGTCGAGTTCGCGGGCGGGCTCGAGGACGACGTGGACAGGGTGATAGCGGGCGGGCCGATGACCGGGTTCGCGCTGGGCTCGCTGGACGTGCCCGTGGTGAAGGGCACATCCGGGATCGTCGCGCTGAGAAGAGGCGAGGTAGGACCCGCGCTTCAAGGCGACCAGCCGTGCATCCGCTGCGCGCGGTGCGTAGAGGCCTGCCCGATGATGCTGCAGCCGTGGGCCATCGGCAGTGCGGCCGATCGCCGAGACTGGGACGCCGCGGAGGCGCTGCATGCCCTCGACTGCATCGAGTGCGGGTCGTGCTCGTACGCGTGTCCCACCCGGCGGCCGCTCGTCCAACTGATCCGGCGCGGCAAGCAGATGCTGATGGAGAGGGGGGCGAAGCTGTGACTGCGGAATCGAGCGCGTCTCCCGAGCACGAGAAGGCGGGCACGGACCAGACGCCGCCCGCCCCCTTACACGTCGCGTCATCGGCGCACATCGTCGCCCCCGAGAGCGTGACGCACATCATGCTGTGGGTGGTCGGCGCCCTCGCGCCTGTGGCCGCGTACGCTGTCTGGCTCATGGGCTGGGCCGCTGCGAGTGTGATCGCGGTCTGTGTCCTTTCGGCCGTCGGCAGCGAGTGGGCATGGAACGCGGCGTTCCACAGGCCGCAGACGCTCAAGGATGGCAGCGCGCTCGTCACGGGGCTACTGCTTGCGCTCTGCCTGCCGCCACGCACGCCACTGTGGATCGCCTTCGTCGGCGGCGTTGTGGCGATCGTCCTGGCCAAGATGGTCTTTGGAGGTCTCGGCTGGAACCTCTTCAACCCCGCGCTCGTGGGGCGGGCGGTCGTTCTGCTGTCGTGGATAGGCGTATTGAGCCGCGTCGAGCCGTACGCGGGCGGCTGGTACGCGGTCATGCCCGACGCGAGCGGCGCGGACGTCGACACGATCACAGGGGCGACCCGTCTTGCCATCGCCGCAGCGGACCGCGCGGCGGATGGCGCCTACGGGTTCGACCTTTCGGCACAGTACGGTGCGCTGCTCTTCCGCAACCTCGAGGGTTGCATAGGCGAGGTGTCCGGAGCCCTGCTCATCCTGGGCGGCGTCGTGCTCATCCTGAAGGGCATCGTGGACTGGCGCATCCCGCTCGGATACGTCGGCGCCGTCGCCTTGCTGTCGTGGCTCCTTGGCTCGGATCCGATATTCAACGTTCTCGCCGGGGGCGTGCTGCTCGGCGCGTTCTACATGGCAACGGACTACGTCACGTCGCCGATGAGCCGGGGAGGACGTTTCGTCTTCGGCGTGGGGTGCGGCCTGTTCAACACCGTCACGCGCTTCTACGGCCCGATGCCGGAGACGACGACGTTCGCGATCCTGTTCATGAACGGGCTCGCGCCGCTGATCGACAAGGGGTTTCAGCCGAGGACGTTCGGCTGGCCCCGGAAGCGAGAGGCGGCGAAGGCCGATGCCTAGGCGGCAGGCGTCGAACCTCGAGATGGTGCTGTCCGTCGTGGTCGTATGCGCGGTTGCGGCAGGCGGCCTTGCGCTCACCTACTCCGTCACGAAGGAGCGCATCGAGGAACAGGACAGGCTGGCTCGGGAGAAGGCCCTGAAGGCGGCGATTCCTGGAGCGGTGGAGTTCGAGCCGGTGTCTGACGACGCGTTGGCGAAGGCCGAAGAGGCAGCAGGCGACGTGCCCGTGTACGGCGTGTACTCGGCAGGCGGAGATGGTGACACCGGCGGGTGGGGAGTGGAGGTCGGACCGCGCGGGTACGGCGGTCCGATCAAGATGGTTGTGGGATTGGATAGAGACGGGAAAGTCACTGGTGTCAGTATCGTCACCATGAACGAGACACCCGGACTCGGCACCCAGATCGTGG
>CAYWCB010000117.1:0-6273 GCA_964456615.1 uncultured Eubacteriales bacterium
TCCTCGGCAGCTATCTCGACTCTGCGATCGAGGCGGTCGATCTGACGCTTGACCTCTCGGGCCTGGGCGCGCTTGCCCGAAGAGGTCGGCACGGCGAACGCCGGCGCCGCCGCCGACACGAGAACGCAGATGAGAAGAAGGATGAGGTATGTCCTGCCTCGGACTGTCAGAACACGACCTCCCTGGTCATCGGTCTGGAGTCCAAGCCCTGGATCCCGACCACTGTAGGCTAGCACTGCGCAGAGGCTCAGTCCAAGGCGGCGCACAGCGCGTCCAGAAGTTGCACCGCGGCCTGCTGGGCCTGCCTTTCGTCGCCGTCGACCGTGGTCGAGACGTCCACAAGCACTTCCCTGGGGAGTGTTTCGGAAGTCTCCAGCGCCGTTCTCATACGGGACGCGAGCTCCTCGGCGCGTATGTCACCGACAAGGACGAGCGGCACGCCGGGCACAGCGAGGTCCGTGCCACCGCTGGCCACGCGCACCAGCACCATCGCGTCCCTGCCCGGAGGCTCTCCGCGTGCCAGCAGACTCACCTGAGCCTCATCCGTGAGGGCGAGCGCGAGGTTCGCTATCCGCGCAGCGAGTTCCTCCGTTGAAGCGTCCTCCGGTCGCACGTCGATCGTCGTTCTCTCGAGGATGCGGGCGCTCGAGATCTGGCCGCGAGAGTCGACCGCCAACCCATGCGCGCTCTTTCCCTCCCAGAGATGCCTGAGGTTTTGCAGCGCCGCGACCGTGTCCGGTCCGACGATGCCGTCGGCCGGAAGTGCGACGTTGCGCTGGAACTCCCGAGCCGCGCGGTCGGTGCCGGCGCCGAATATCCCGTCGCCCGCGCATGAGAACCCAAGCACTCCGAGCGCCTGCTGGAGCACCAGTACGTCCCGACCGTGAAAGTGGGGCACGCGCAGATACAGCATCCGGTCGCCGAGCGTGAACGTCGCATCCACGAGCGCGGCCCAGGTCTTCTCCCCGACGACTCCATCGCAGGGCAGCCCTCTGTCGGTCTGAAACTGCGTGATGGCCCCGAGTGTGTCGCCGAGAAGCACGCCATCGACGCCGCCCGGGCCGAGGTCGTAGCCGAGCAGCAGCAGGCGCTGCTGTACGTCCTCGACCGCTGGACCGCGGTCGCCCGCGCAGATCGGCTTCATCGTCTCCCGTCCCAAGCTGCGCTACCTGCCGCCACCGTAGAAGCGTCGATAGCGCTCGACATTCGCCTGGAGCGAATCGGCATGGCTGCGTGACGGCCGGAAAAAGAGCTCGACTTCGAGTTCGAGGACCCTGTCGTCCACGAAGCGGTAGCTCGGCGGGTCGCTAACGCAGTCGAGCAAGCGCTCCTGGGACAGTGCCGAGAGAACCACCTGTACGCGATCCGGGTCGAGCCCGGTGGCCGAGGCGATCCTGTCCGCGTCGACGTGGATGGTCCGGTGGCGATGGAGATAGCGAACGACGCTCTCGGCTGTCGTCCTGGTGAGCCGATCGTCCGCGATCTTCCTCAGCGCTCTCTTCAGACTCACGGTACTCCCGCCACCCGATGGGATCTACCGAGCCTGCTCGGCCGATCCGGTCCGTCGCTCGGGATTCGAGACTACTACGCGGTCCTTGCCGGCACGCTTCGCAAGATACATCGCCTCGTCGGCTGCGTGAATCAGCGACTCCACCGACCGTCCGCTTCCGGGGAAGGCCGCCACGCCCACGGACACCGTCGTGTGCACGTCCGTTCCGGCCTCATCGCGGAGGAAGACGTGCGCCGCCACGCTCTGACGGATGCGTTCGGCGACCGCGCGGGCCCCTTCGGCGGGTGTCTCCGGAACGAGCACGACGAACTCCTCACCGCCGTATCGCGCCGCGACGTCCATCTCACGCAGGTTCTGACGGATGAGAACGCTGACGGCCTTGAGCACCTCGTCGCCGACAAGATGCCCGTAGCGGTCGTTGAGGGCCTTGAAGTCGTCAATGTCGAGCATGATCACCGAGAGCGGATGCCCGAAGCGCTCGGCACGACCGAGCTCCTGCTCGAGCCGCTGTCTGAGGTAGCCCTGATTGAAGAGCTCCGTAAGGCGGTCGGTGACCGACAGCTGCTCCAGTTCGGCATGCAACAAAGCGTTCTGCAGCGAAAGCGCCGACTGGTCCGCCATGACGCGCAACCGCTCCACCTCGGACGCCTCGAGGTCGCGTTTCGCCGACCAGCCGAGCACGAGGACGCCGATCGGCTCGCCGCCTGCTCGCAGCGCGATGGCCGCCTGCGTGGACACGCGCGCCGACGCGCCGACCAGCCAGCGGGAAGGCGCAGGTGCCCCCGGCCCCGCCACCTCCTCGAGAGCGGTCCCTTCCGAGAACGCGCGACCCAGCAGCGGGTCCGCGAGACCGATCTCGGGCGTGACGGCATCGGCGGGACGGCCCTGGCTCTGCGCGAGGCGCAGCACCCACCGGTCGCGATCGAGCAGGTAGACCGCCGCGGCATCCGCGCCCAAGATGCCCGCGCACGCGTCCACGACGACGCTCGACACGTCGTCGACGCGCCGGTATGCCACGAGCGCCTTGACGAACTCGTGCATGAAGTAGACCTCGGCAAGACGCGCCTCGATCTCGCGGTTTGCGCGCTCCAGCGCCTCGTTGGATGCCTGCAGGCGCCGCGCGCGACCGAGCAGGTCCGCCTCGGATCCCCCGGTGCCGCTTCCCGGCAGGTCGGACCCCGGAGTACGCCGCCCGCTCAGAACGCCGGTCACGAGATCCGCCGCGCTGCCGCCGAGAAGTTCGGTGCCTGGGGGAAGCACGCTCTCGAGCGCAGTACGCGTGACGACGTCCTCCGACAGGTCGAGGACGATGTCCGGCGGGGACTCCGACGACAGGGGCTGCAGCGGGTCCGCCACCAGAGGCAGGCCCGCCTGCCGCGCGAAGTGGCCAGCAGGTTCCGATGCCAGGGCGCACACCGCACTGATCCGGACGCCGGGGACACGCCACAGCAGGCGCGCGAGCGTCGCAGCGTGCTCGCTCCCGCCCACGATAGCCACGCTTGTCTCGCCCCGGACCCCCTGGGCTGCGTTCGCCGCGGACTCGGCGGCCTCCATGCCCCCTCGCTCTCGCGCGTATTGCAGGTTCGCGGACAAGTCTAGCAGCGGGAGGCCGGCGGTACGAGGAGCGCCTTCCTCACGGTATCGAGCACGGTCGTGGGCTGGAAGGGCTTGCGGACGAACGCGCTCGCGCCCAGCGCCTTGGCGCGGTCGACGACCTCGTCGGAGGCCGAAGCGCTCACGACGACGATCCGGGCCTGGTCGTCCTCGGCTCGGATCCGCGCGATGGCGTCCAGACCGCTCATGCCGGGCATGCCGAGATCCATGGTGACGAGGTCGGGACGCACTTCCGCGTACTTCTCGACCGCATCTCGCCCGCTCACCGCCTCGTGGACCCGGTAGCCGGCCCCAGCGAGCAGGTCGCGCAGCAGTCGGCGCATGAAGACCGCATCGTCCACGACGAGAATCGATTTCGGCATGCATACGCTCCAGAACGGCCCAGCGCGGCGTCACGCACGGTTGCGCGTCCGGACGCGCAGGTCAAATCCCGTATCGCGGCCCCAAACTTGCTATTGTCGAATCCCGATACCTGGGTCCATTGTAGAATACGCGTGGACGGTATTCGCGGCGCTTTGCTCGCGGCCGAGAAATCGGTCGCGAGCGTGCGTGAACAGACGTTCTGGCGGGAGGGCTTGATGGAGGCACCGAGCGTCGCGAAACGGCTCCTGGTGGGAGTGCTCGCGCTCGCGATCCTCCTGCTGTCGGGAACGATGGCGTGGGCTCTCGCAGAGGACCTGAACGACACGAGGACCGTCCCCGATGGCGTGCGGCTCGTGCCCTTGGTACGTGCCCCCGTGGACGTCAGCGGCATGACGAGCGACCAGCTCAGTGCATGCATCACCACCAGCGTGATCGATCCATTGCTCCAGCCGGTGAACGTGCGATACGGCAAGCGCACGTTCGTCCTGAACGTTCGCGGGCGCGGACTCGTCAGAGTCAACGTCGCGGCCATGCTCGATAGCGCCTTTAGCGCGCGGAACGGTAGCACCCTTGCATCCCGCGTGATGCAGGGCCTGAACGGGACGACCCAGACCGTGGACGTGCGGCCCAAGTACTCGGTGGACCTCACCCGCACCCGGGTGTGGGTCGGCAGCGTGGCCAAGTCGATCGACAGAAGGCCCGTCAACGCCACGCGTCGGGTCGCGGGCAACCGGGTCTACATCAGACGGTCGATCCCCGGCCTCGTCGTGAACCGCACGATGACCCTCGACAGGATCAGGCGCTCGATCCTGTCCGGCAAGACCCTGCCGAAGGTCGTCACCCTGCCCGTGACGGTCGTCAAGCCGAAGATACACGAATCGTCGTTCGGCAAGACTATCGTGGTCGACAAGTCCGAGCGCAGGCTCTATCTCTATGACGGAGCCAAGCTGAAGAACTCGTATCGGGTCGCCGTGGGCATGCCCGGCTACCCGACTCCGCTCGGCCAGTTCGAGATCGTGCAGAAGCGGTACATGCCGACGTGGACGAACCCGGGAAGCGCCTGGGCGGCCGATATGCCCGCCTACATCCCGCCAGGCCCGGGCAATCCGCTTGGGACGCGCGCGCTCAACCTCAGCGCCTCGGGCATCCGTATCCACGGCACGAACAAGATCGGCTCGATCGGCACGGCGGCCAGCCACGGCTGCATACGCATGCTACGAGCGAACGTCGAGGAGCTCTACAACCTCGTCAAGGTCGGCACAGCAGTATACGTCGTGCCGTAGCGGCGCCGTCCGGCGGACTGACCGCGCGGGGGGGCCACCGTCCGGTCCGCCTTCGCGCACGGCTACGGCCGGGTGTACGAGTGCTCCAGCCCGCCCGTGTGGCAGGGGTTCGCGCACGCCCCCCCGTTCGCGCTCGGCACGAACTCGACATCGGCGCGCAGCAGGTGCGGCTCCTCCACGGCGCCATGCGAGACGTGACAAGCGGCGCACCCGAGACCGAGCACGTCGGTGTGGTGCGAATGCAACGCCTGCGGGGCGGCCGAGGCGAAGAAGGAGCTCTTCGGATTTGAGGGCGTGTCGTCGGCTCCGGTGAGGTAGACCGAGTAACGGTGGCACGCGTAGCACAGACCGCCCGCATCTGCGGGCGCCACGCCCCAGTACGGCCGCACGAGTATCGGCGCCTCCTGCGAGCGGTGGGGCCCTGCCGGGTCCGCCGAGTCGGAATTCGTGTGACACGTGGTGCAATACATCACCGAGTCCTCGCTCCAGCCCGGCTCGAAGGAGCCTGCCGAGATGCTGGCTACGGCCGACGGTCCCTCGACCGCGTGCATCGAGGCGTTCTGCGTGTTCACCAACGATGCCAGATCGGGACTGCCGTCAAGTACCGCCCACGACGAGTGGCACTTCAGGCACAGCTCGTACTCGTTGTTCACGCCCTCTTGCGATGTGAGCGTGATGGTCGTCGGCGATTCGTTCTTAACCGAGACGCCCCACGTTCCCTTGAGGGCCCCGAACACCACCGGCGCGCTTGCGTCCGTGCTGTCCGCCGCGTGCACGTTGTGGCAGTCCACGCACTCGATGTGCCTCGCGACCACCGCGGTCTCCGTGGAGACGTGGGTCTCCGGCACGGCGCCGATGGGATGACCGGTCCGTCCGACCGGGCCGAGGTCTGCGACCACGACGCTCGCCGCTCCGCCGGCGAGCTCGACGCCACCGGCCCACATCGTCTCCGGTGCGAGCAAGGCATCACCCGCTACGTTCGCGCGGAATACCTGGATCGACGCACGCTGGCGGGCCGCGTCGCGCGTGAAGCTGCCGGCGTTGGCGAGGAGCGCCTCGGCGCGGGCGTCGCCGTCGGCATCGCCCGCCGCGATGGATGTGGGGTTGAATCGCGTCCCCACATCGTAGCCGAGCGGCGAACCGAGGCCGGTACCCGCGTCCAGCGGGAACACGTCGAGTCGGCTCCCCGCAGATGAGTCCGCGTAGGTGACGAGCACCTCGGGCCCCGCGAGGCCGGGCAGGACGTCCGCAATCTCGGATGCGGTCGGGACCTGGCCTGCCGTCGCATCCCCCGAGAAGTCCCCCAGGTGCGTGCCGTCGGCCCTGAAGACCGAGACAGTGTCGGTGGGCTCGTCGGCATTCACGACGACGATCTCGTTGCCGCCGCCGCTCCAGACGTCCCCGATGCTCGGCCCGAGAGGCGCCGAGAGCGTCGGTATCGTCGCGCCGACCTGCTGCAGCGTACCCGCGGTCTCGGACAGCACCACGAGGCCGTCCGGATCA
>CAYWCB010000118.1:0-2124 GCA_964456615.1 uncultured Eubacteriales bacterium
GCAGGCGGTCACCCCCAAGGTCAAGATTCCTGCCAGGCAGCAGACCACAGTGAGGAAGGTCCATCTGTGTGTCTTCCGCCTCAAGTCGCGGCCTAGGTGGCACTTTCACGCGTGCGTGGCATCGGTTGAGCCAACCGTCCCTGTCGCAGTGTCCTCGGAAACAGTCGAGAGCGCCTCCGAGAACGCGATTCCCTCGCCATCCTGGAATCCGACGCAGAACAGCCGTTCGATCTGGGCGTGGTTGAACAGAAAGATGAAGTGCTTGCCGAGGTGGCCCTCGGGATACGGGCACCCCACGTAGTCCCATGTCCGGCCCGACTCGCTTTCCTTCTGCATCTGGCCGTAGATCATCAGCCGTTTGCTACCGCCATCCAGGAGGACGACGGAACCGATAGGCAAGTACTTGTCCACTGTCGCCTCCCTGATTCCTCACTTCGCACCGGGTGAGATGACACGTCGGCCCGTCACCGAGTCTGCGAGTGGGCGATGCTACTCGATTCCTGCCAACTCCTTGAGCGCGTCTACGCCCTCCGAGAAGCCTCTTCCGATGGCGTCAACCTGCTTGCCAACATCCTCGATCCATTGAGGGTGGTAGTAGTCAGACAGTGTGTCGGTGATGCCCAGGGACTTGTCGATGTATTGGCCGACATGGTAGCCAGCCTGGAATGCGCTGAAGCCGCCCTCCGTTGCAATGTCGGTGGCCCACAGTCCGAACTCGCGGGCGGCACCTGGGTAGTCTCCAGTCTGGATACGCTGGATGACCTCGTCGGCCGAAAGGGCGTCGCCCAGATAGGGGACAGCACCGAAAGCATCCTCCAGGGCGTCCGCCAGGTCCTTGTCCGGGACAGTGTCGCCCAAGACCCTGGAAAGCACATCCCCCCAGCTCACGGAAACGGCATTGGGCTCCTCGTGAACAGCTGTCGGGGTTGAAACCGGTTCAACGATGTCGCTTGCAGGCGAGTCTCCCCGGGGCGCGTAGCCCACAACGGCGGCTTCTGCCCGGTCATATGAGACAGATGCGCCGCTCAGGAACTGCGCCTGGGCCTCCAAGGCCCGTGCATCCTGCTCCATCTCGGTCTTCATCGTAGCCAACCGCCGGTCGAAATGCCCCCTCGCGCGAATCTCCAGGTCGAGATCACGCACGACTGCGCTCAGCGCGACCGTCCGCTCCTCACAAGCGCGTGCCATGGGCTGCAACTGCGATGCTGCTCTCGCAAGCGCATCGGTGTCGACGTTGATGCGTGTCATCGTCTCCGCCCTAGCTCTGCAGCCCGCCAGCAGCCTTGGCCGCTGCCTCTTCCTGCTGCCGGAACTGGTCGGAGGCGTTCTGAAGATCGGCGGCCAGACGGGACAGGCTGTTCGCCGTCTGTCGCATTGACGTGGCGAGTCGCTCGGCGGACGCGGTGTACGCAGATCCTGCGGGATCCGGCCAGCGTGCGGCTAGATCGCTGCGAATGGCGTCCAGGCGGTCCGCGTCACGTCGATGGTCGGTGGCGAGTGCGCGAAGGCGCGAGACCTGTTTGGCCACGCTAGCGTAGTTCACTCGGGTGGGCATAGCTCAACCCTCCGCCGTGCGGTCAACCGCACCGGGATTCGCTAGGCGAGAACCCGCCCTCGCCGATTCCTGGTGCGACGGCGCCCCCTTGCGCCTACTTGAACTGGCCAGCGCTCGCGTTGATGTTGGTCTCGGTGGCCTCGTAGCTCGCGACCGTGTTGTCGAGAAACTTCGCGTACGACTCGACGATGTCACGGTAGTTGTCGAACCTCGGCGCCAACGAGTTGAAGCGGTCGCGAATGGTGTTGGAGGCGTCGCTCTGCCAAGACGAGCCCAGCGCGTTCATCGAGGTCTTGATCTGCTGCAGCGTAGTGCCGAGCGAGTTGTTGGTTGAGCGGATCGCCGATGCGGTGGCGCTCACTTCGGCCATCGATATGCTGATGCCTTCCATCGGGACCCCCTTCTAGCTCGTCAGTCGGCCTGCGGCCGAGACAGTCTCGTCCTGCGTCTGACGGTACGTCTGAGCCGCCTTCTTCAGGAATGCCGAATACTCGTCCATGAGCTTGGCCATGGTCTCGAAGACGCCGACGAAGCCCTCGGACGTGTCGGTGCCGGGGTTGCCGACGGTG
>CAYWCB010000118.1:2134-4783 GCA_964456615.1 uncultured Eubacteriales bacterium
ATCTTCGTGACGAACGCCTGGTTGTCCTTCCCCTGCCAGGCGGAGTTCATCTTGCCCACGTCGCTGTAGAGCATGTTGTAGAGTCTGCGATACTCGGCGGCCTGGGTGTCGATCTTCGAGGCCGTGCTCTCGAGTTCTGCAGGGTTGACTACGATCCTGCGACCCATCCTGATCCTCCCTCACCTCGTCGGTGCCAGCGCGAAGGCGCTGAGCGTACGGAAGCACCCACTGTGCACGCGTCCACGGGCGCAGACGAGCGCCCAAGAGCTGATAGTCCCCCGCGCCTCACCCCCTTGGACGAATCCCTACGCCGAAAACCCACTCGATACGCGCGCAGGCCATCGTGAGGGGCTGATCCGCCCTCCAGCAGCAGTGCCTCAATCTATCACGAGCCTTCACTCAATGTCATTCTCTGGAGGTGTCGACAGGACGCCTACCACACGCCCATGTCGCGGTACATTTGCTCGATCGTATCGAGTTGCCTCAGGCCCTCATCCAGCTTCTCGGCGGAGATGCCGTACTGCTGGATGATCTTGCGGTACTCCTCAGTCCGCCAAGCGAGTTGCAGCCTTAGGAGCCTCGACCGCTCTGCGTTGACCTGCGTCTGGGGCAGCGGATTGGCGTCCGCGAGCTTCTCGGCCAGGGTCTGAAGGGTGCCACCGAAGGGCGTGATGCCGAGAACGAACTCCGAGTACGCTTCTGCTCCAGACTCCGCTGACGCGACGTTGTATGCCGTCCAGTTGACCGCGACCGGGTTGCCTGGCGGGGTGAAATCGAGAAGCACGTTCGCAATCTGCTCCCAATCGACCGATTCCCCGTCCGGGATGTTGAGCAGTGCCTTGGCGAAGTCCTCGCGACTCACAGCCGGTGGTTGCTCTGGGATCTTCCGAGTGGTGTCGGACGCTGGTGCCTCACTGTCGACTTGGGCGCCGTCAACCGCACCTGCTACCGCCGCGTCCTCGGCACGTTCGTACCTCTCCGCAGCTATGCGCAGGAACTCCGAATGTCTCGCGAGCTGCTCGGCTTGGCTGCCAGCCTCAGCCTTGAGACCTGCTAGCCGCCTGTCGAAATGTCCACGTGCCCGGATCTCGAGATCCATTTCCCGCAGCACAACGCCTACGGCTTCAACGCGTTCCTTGCACGCGCGAACCGCAAGCTGCGTCTGCGCTGCGGCACCGCATAGTGCGTCGGTATCGACGTGTATCCGGGTCATCGTCCCTCCGCGTGCGACCTTCGCAGTCTGGACACAGTGTCGCTGACGTCAAGCACCTCTACTCACTACCGGACAGCCACCGCCCCGGCTACAGAAGCATCAGCCTCGATCCGTGGCACAACCCCACGTCTCGAGGCGACTGATCTACGTCAAACACGCTACCCGTGGCCCTGTCACAGAGAACCGTGCTCTCGTCTGGCGCGAAGCTGCTCTCGGCGTCGTCCCCGAAGATGGCCTTGAGCAGCTCGGTGACCTCGAAGAGCGTGCATTCGTAGGGGATGAGCACGTCGCTGCATTTGTCTGCGGCGGGTACGTAGACCTCCACCAGCACCTTACTCATCGCCGTCCGCCTCCTCTCCAGAGGACTCCGGCCGAAGCAGCTTCACGAGGCGAGCACGCCCCTTCGCGAGGGTATAGCCGAAGTCCTCGCCGATGTCCTCGTACAGTTCACTCGAGGTCTTCGCGACTTGCATGGTGAACTGGTCCATCAGCCCGTTGCCGACCCATATGCCGGTGTTCGCGCTCACGTGCGTCTTGGCCCAAGGGTCGTACAGGAGCGTCGAGACACCCGAGGCTGTGTCGGCGAACACGAAGGTCACGCCGAGCGATGCATCACACTTCTCGAGCATCGTCGTGAACTTCTCCCTGAGCTCTTTGGACATGCGGTCGAGCAGCGAAGAGAGTGAGGGGACCACATAGATCCTGCGCTCGTAGGTCGGGAGCGGCCCGCCGGCCCCACGGGCGTCGGCGGATTCGTTGTTCCTACGAACCATTTCGTCGAAGAGCGCCTCTACGGCTTCGCTCACGCTGCGGGACCCTGCTACGTAGCCGTAGGGGCGCACGCCATCGGACGAGAACGTCTCATCGAGATCGAACACTACGGCAGCGGTTCCATACTGCATGGCCAGCGTCTCAGCCAAGCCCTGCAGGAAGCGCATGTCGTCGTTCGCCTGGGAGAGCACCAGAGTGACGAAGGGTTTGGCGAAGTCGTAGTAGGCGGTCTCGAGCCGCTGCTTGTCGACTCCTATCGGTACTACGCCCTTGTCCGAGCGTGCAGTCTCGTCGGCGACATACGAGGGCGACACCAGTTCGGGCAGTATCGGCACCCTCTTGGCGGCGCGCCCGCCCCACTTCTCCGCGGATTCCTCGGCCCACGTCCTGACGAAAGCGAACTCGTTCCGCTCCTCGGTGACACGTGCCGTCTGGAACTCATAGACCTTGTCCGAGCGGAAGATGCCTCGGCCGGCGAGGGGCGAGGGGAGCACGCCGCCCGTGCTGCCGAGGATCCCCGAGTACTCGGTGGTGTCGTTCATCTGCATCACGAAGAGCTGCCCGAAGTTCTGCAGCACGCGATACCGGACATCGCTCGCGTTGACGGCCGCGAGCACGAAATAGATTCCGTACTTCGTGCCCTCCCGCGCAAGGAAGCCCAGAGC
>CAYWCB010000118.1:4808-6242 GCA_964456615.1 uncultured Eubacteriales bacterium
AAAGGCGGCGTAGTTGTTGACCACCACGAGGATCGACTCGAGTTCGTGGTCGTCTGTCGAGACATACGAGCGGTAGTCGCCGCCGTAGTCGGCAAACAGCTTCTTCCGGCGCTCCACCTCACCCACGAGCATCTTGAAGAGGTTGGTGATCTTCTCGGTGTCGTGTGAGAAGAGAACGTCGCCGACGTGGGGGGCCTTGTGAAATGCGCGAAGGGTCTCGGATGCGAAATCCAGAAGGTAGAGGCTCAGCTCGGCCGGGGTGTGCGTTGTCATGAGTGAGTAGAGCAGCGTCGTCAGGAAGGTCGTCTTGCCGCTGCCGGTCGAGCCGTAGACGACGACGTTGCCTTCCTCGGTGATGGGGACGGCGAGAGCGCCCTGGCGCTGGCTCGCGGGGTCGTCGAACTCTCCGACCAGCGGGTTGAGCACGAACCGCCGTTCCGCCTCTTGCGGGTACTTGCGCTTCAGGTCCCCCAGGACGATCTCATTCGGCATGGGCTCAAGCCACAGGGGTCTCGTCCGCACCTTCTCCTCCTCGGCCAGCCGCAGGAGGTACGAGGTTATCTCGTCCAGCTGCTTGGGAGGATTGCGCAGCATCGACCTTTGCGTCTCGAGCTTCGCCCGCTTCACCGGCTGTCCGAGGTTGTCCAGGAGCGTCGCGCTCCGGTCGTAGGCCTTCTCGACGCGATCTGAGGGATAGTACGGCGCGCCGGCCCACGCAGACTGGCCCATCTCGAAGAGTTCGTTGAACCCGACTTGCAGGTAGAAGCGCCCGGTCACGCTCAACTCAGCCGCGTCCGGACGCTTTATGACCTCCATGCTGTCCGCCCGCTCCTGGACCTTGAGGCAGACACGGAAGCGGCTGTTCGACCATATCTGGTCGTCGACCACGCCGGACGGCTTCTGTGTGGCAAGGATGAGGTGTACGCCGAGGCTCCTGCCGATGCGCGCTGCGCTGACGAGTTGCGTCATGAACTCCGGCTGCTGTGTCTTCAGCTCGGCAAACTCGTCCGCGATTATGAGCAGATGGGGGAGCGGTTCGGTGACCGACCCCTCCCGGTACAGGCTCTGGTACTTGTAGATGTCGATGTTGCTCGAGCTTGTGCGCTCCGCGGCGTCATTGAACACGGCCTGCCGGCGCTTGAGCTCGCTCTGGATCGAGATGAGCGACCGGTTCACGGCGGCTCCGTCGAGGTTCGTGATCGTTCCCGCGACATGCGGCAGGTTCGCGAAGGCGTTCGCCATGCCGCCGCCCTTGTAGTCAATCAGAACGAACGCCACCTCGTCCGGGTGGTAGTTCAGCGCGAGCGAGAGTATGTAGCTCATGATGAACTCGCTCTTGCCCGATCCCGTCATGCCGGCGATGAGCCCGTGGGGACCGTGGAAGCGTTCGTGCAGGTCGAGTCGGAACTGTTCGCCGTTGGCATCGAGTCCGAC
>CAYWCB010000119.1:0-6182 GCA_964456615.1 uncultured Eubacteriales bacterium
GCATGTGGTTCTCGCCGCTCAAGGAGGCGCTCGACGGGTTCATCGAAACGACCCAGAAGCTCGTGACCGGCGACGTGCGGCTGCGCTTCTTCAAGGGCTCGTGCGTCGTGGTCGGCCGTCGCAGCCCGTACTCCCTCTACGACTACCACCTCGCGACCTACGATGCCGCCGACACCTTCGACCACACGGCGGCCAAGGGCTTCATCGACCTGTGGGGCCTGCCGACACGCGTGTGGGCACGACAGCGCCGCAAGGTCGGCAAGGAAGGCGAGGTCTGACAGACGTGGCCGATTCCAAGAAGCCGTGGGGCGGGAGGTTCGATAAGTCGCCGGGCCGCTTCCTCGACGAGTTCGGCGCGTCGCTCCCCGTCGACCGGCGGATGTGGGCCGAGGACATCCGCGGTTCGATCGCGCACGCGCGCATGCTCGCGAAGCAGGGCATCATCTCCGACGCCGACGCCGACGCCATCGAGGGCGGGCTCTCTGAGATATACCGCGAGATCCGCGAAGGGCGCTTCGAGTTCGACATCGCCGACGAGGACGTCCACATGGCCATCGAGCGCGCGCTCACGGAGCGCATCGGGTCCGCGGGCGCCCGCCTGCACACCGCGCGCAGCCGCAACGACCAGGTCGCGACGGACACGCGCCTGTACGTGAAGGGCGCCATCACGGCGCTGGCCGAGCGGTTGACGGGACTTCGCGAGACGCTCGTGCGCCGGGCCGAGGAACTGCTCGGCATCGTGATGCCCGGCTACACGCACCTCCAGCGCGCCCAGCCGGTCCTCGTGAGCCACCACCTGCTGGCGTATGCGTGGATGCTTACCCGCGACGTCACGCGGCTGCGGCATGCCTGGGAGAGCGCGGACGTGCTTCCGCTCGGGAGCGCCGCTCTCGCGGGTACGACCTTCGACATCGATCGCCGCTACGTGGCAGACCGGCTCGGCTTCGCCCACGTGAGTCCGAACTCGCTCGATGCGGTCTCCGACCGCGACTTCGTGCTCGACCTCGTGTATGCGTGCACGGTCGCGATGATACATCTCTCGCGTCTGGCCGAGGAGCTCGTGCTCTGGTCCACGGAGGAGTTTGGCTTCGTCGCGTTCGTTGACTCGCACGCGACGGGCTCGTCGATCATGCCGCAGAAGAAGAACCCGGACTTCGCCGAGCTCGTGCGCGGCAAGACGGGACGCGTCGTCGGCGATCTGGTGGCACTCGTGACCACTCTCAAGGCTCTGCCGCTGGCGTACAACAAGGACATGCAGGAGGACAAGGAAGCGGCGTTCGATGCCATCGACACACTGTCGGGCTGCGTGCTGGCTATGGACGGCATGATAGGCACGCTTCAGTTCCGCGAGGACCGCATGGCCGAGGCCGCCAGGGGTGGCTTCATGGCGGCCACCGATCTCGCCGATCACCTTGCCGAGCAGGGCGTGCCGTTCAGGAAAGCCCACGAGATCGTCGGCGCCCTCGTCCTCGAATGCGAGAAGGAGGGGCGTACACTCCAGGATCTCACCATGCAGGACCTGCGCGCTGCCTCGGACCGCTTCGGCGTCGACGGTCTCGATGCCGTTGACATCGCCAAGGTCGTCGAGCGTCGTGCGAGCGAGGGCGGAACGGCAGGTGTCGCGGTGGGCCGTCAGCTCGTGCAGATGCGCGATGTGCTCACGGCCGACAGAGCCTGGCTCGAGTCCCTGGGGGGCTAGTGGCGACGAGCGAGATCCCGTCGTCGAGTCCTTCACCGTCCGATCCGACTGGACGTCTCCAGCAGATCGACGTGCTCAAGGGAGTGGCGGTCCTCTCAGTCGTCGCCACGCACAGTCTGAGCGCCGCCGAACTGGTCGATTCGTGGGCGGTGCTCCACATCTGGCAGGCCGTGCCGCTCTTCATCGTGATACTGGGGGCGAACGCCTCGATGTCGTTCGACCGCCGCGTCGCCGCTGGCGCTCCCCGCGTGTTCACGCGAGAGTACCTCCTGTCGAGGATGATCCGCATCCTCGCACCGTTCGCGCTCATCTGGGCACTCGCGTGGATCGTCGGTCGCGACAAGGGCCGCCTGCTGTTCGGCATCGAATCGTGGGTGCTTCAACTGCCGTACCCTGGCCGTGGCAACTACTTCGTGCCCCTTGTCGTAGCCCTGCTCCTTCTCGCTCCGCTCTTCTACAAGGCGTACCGCAGGTGGCCGTGGCTGACTCTGGTTGGTCTGTTCGCGGTCGACGTCGCGTTCGAGCTGGCCGCGGCCGGTGTCGTGACGTTCGAGACGCGCCCGTTCCTCTACAGCGTCGCCTTCCCCCGCTATCTCGCCGCGTTCGCGCTTGGGTTCTTCATCGTCGACTTCCGCCTGTCCTGGCGGCTGCGGGGAACGGTGCTCGGAGCGGGAACTGCGGGCTCGCTCGCCACCTGTACGCCGGCAACACCGGCGCGTGGACCCCGCCGTTCGTGCCCACTTGGCGCACGCAGAACGTCCTTGCCGCGTTCTATCCCGCGTCCCTGGCCGCACTCGGGGTCCGCTTCCTACCTCGGGAGAGCGACAGCGCACCGCTCGTGGCGCTCTCGTGGATCGGCCGGGCGAGCTACCACGTGTTCCTGGTCCAGATCCTGTATTTTATGATCACACCTCGGCCGCGCACCGCGCTCATGATCGCGGTGAACGTCGTGGTGTGCGCCCTCGCCGGTCTGGGTTTCTACTTCTCCGAGCTCTGGGTACGTGAGAGGTGGCGTACCCGCTCGGACCGTTCGGCGGACTCGGGCTCGGACGGCTCCGGTTCGACGACGGGCCTGTAGCGCATCGGCAGGTGACACGAGTGCCCGAGTTCGACAACGTCGCGATCGCACAGATGCTCGACACGACGGGCGACCTGCTCGAGATCGCGGGCGCGGACAAGTTCCGGTTCCTCTCGTATCACAAGGCGGCGGCTGCCGTGAGGGCGTGGCCCGAACAGCTCTCGGTCCTCGCCGAGCAGGGACGTCTCACCGAGGTCCCCGGCATCGGCAAGAAGCTCGCCGTAGCCGTCGAGCAGATGCTCTGCACGGGCACGTTCGCCGAGTACGAGGACGTTGTGGCGGACTACCCCGCGACGCTCGCCGAGGTCATGAAGGTGCCGAGCGTGGGCCCGATCCGCGCTCGGGCCCTCTACGAGCAACTCCGGGTCGCCTCGGTCGCCGATCTCGAGATGGCGCTCGACGAGGGTCGGCTGAGCGAGGTGGCAGGCCTTCGGGAGAAGACGATCGCGAACATCTCCGCCGGCGTTGAGACCTATGTGCGTACCCACGGGCGCACGATGCTCATGGACGCACTCCCGCTCGCGGAGCACGTGCTCGATGCGCTGCGCGCGATCCCGTCAGTGAAGCGCGCGGAGCCCGCCGGCTCTCTGCGAAGGATGCAGGAGACCATCGGAGACATCGACATCTTGGTGTCCACCTCGGATTCCTCAGGGGTGATGGCGGTGGTTCGCGAGATGCCGGTCGTCGCCCGCGTCATCGGGAGCGGCGAGACCAAGACGAGCGTGCTCACCACCGCCGGTCTGCAGGTCGACGTGCGGGTCGTCGCGCCCGAGCAGTTCGGCGCGGCGCTCCAGTACTTCACCGGTAGCAAAGAGCACAACATCGCACTTCGCGAGCTCGCGAAGAAGCAGCATCTCAAGGTCAACGAGTACGGCGTGTTCCGGGTCGACGACGCGGGCACGGAGGTCGAACGCCTCGGAGGAGCCACCGAAGACGAGGTCTACGCGCTGCTGGGCATGGACACGCCGCCTCCCGAGATCCGCCAGGCCGTCGGTGAGATAGAGGCTGCGCTCGAGCGCCGCTTGCCGCGCCTGATCGAACTCGAGGACATACGCTCGGACATGCACCTGCACACCAACTCGACCGACAGCCGATCGAGTCTCGAGGACAACCGCGCGAAAGCCGCCGAGATGGGCTACGAGTACCTCGCGGTCACCGATCACGCGTACAACCTCCGCATGGTCAGGGGGCTCGACGTCGGCCAGCTCGAGGAGCAGTGGGCGAAGGTCGACGAGCTCAATGCATCGCCCGGGCCCACTATCCTCAAGGGGATCGAGCTGAACATCGGCGAGGACGGATCGATCGATTACCCGGACGACGTCCTCGAGCGGTTCGACTTCTGTATGGCGTCGATGCACGCCGGGTGGGGCGATTCACAGCAGATCGCCACTGAGCGCCTGCTCAAGGCCATGGACTCACCGTACGTCGACGTCATCGGGCACCCGACGGGTCGCATCATCGGCAGGAGGGACCCCATCGCGCTCGACATGGAGGCCGTGCTCGCGAAGGCGGGAGAGACGGGCACGTTCATGGAGATCAATGCCTACCCCGACCGGCTCGACCTCTCCGACGTGCACCTCAGGCTCGCGCGGAGGTACGGCGTGCGTTTCGTGCTCGGCACGGATGCGCACCACGCGGAGCAGATGGGCTACATGCGCTACGGAGTCGGCGACGCTCGCAGGGGCTGGGTGACCGCGGAGGAGATGCTGAACGCCCAGCCGCTCGAGGTCGCGCTGACGTGGCTCAAACGCAATCGAACAAGCTGAGCTGCTCGTGCGCGTGAGCTACGCGACCGGAAGGACGACCGCGAGCCCGACGAGCTGGTACGCGATGAGCGTCGCGTACAGGGCTGTGGCGGCGGTCGCGAACTCCAGAATGCGGCGATACGACCGTCTGCGCCAGATCGCGACGGTCACGAGAGCGAAGACGGCGATCTTGAAGATCCCTGCCGTGCCGTGTCCCACGTCGAAGAGGTAGGCCATGATCGGATTGGCCTCCGTCGCGCCGGCCTCGAGGGCAACCGCGGTAAGTAGCCAGTCCATCACGTTGAGTACATTGAGGAGTGCGAGCAGTGCGATCAGAAGCAAGGGGTAGTCGCGAAGGGTGATGGCCCAGTGTCGGCCGCGCCGGTCGAATCCGCTGCGTCTCTCTGGCCGATTCATCTTGGGGATGCGCTGTCGTCTGCGAGCCGATCGGCGCTCGAATTCCACGCCTTGAACCCTCCCGCGTTGCGGCTGACAGGGTGGAGATCGGGGAACCTCGGGTCGAGGTCCCTGCTATACGATATGGGCATGCCCATGCACGACCCGTGCCAGCCCCTGCCGCTCGACACGTTGACGCCCGCGGACGCGTCGTTCTTCGACCGCGACCCGCGAAAGGTCGCGCGCGACCTCCTTGGCATGCTGCTCGTCAGCCGCGTAGGCGGCATCGCTGCCGGGGGCCGGATCGCCGAGACCGAGGCGTACCTGGGCAGCGACGATCCCGGCTCGCACGCGGCCACCAAAGGCATCACCAAGCGCAACGTCGTCATGTACGGACCGCCCGGGAGCGTGTACGTCTACTTCACGTACGGGAATCACCACATGGTCAATCTGGTCTGTTGTGCCGAGGGCATCGCCGGCGCGGTCCTCGTCCGGGCGATCGAGCCGCTCGTCGGCGTGGATGAGATGCGGAAGCGCCGCGGGGGGCGTGCTCCGCACGACCTCGCGAACGGCCCCGGCAAGCTCGCCGAGGCGCTCGGCGTAGATCTTTCGGACAACGGCAGCATGCTCGGGAGCGGTCGGCTCGTCGTGTACCATTGGCGGCGTCCGGCGGCTCGCGACATCGCGGCGTCGGGGAGGGTGGGGCTTTCCTTCGGACACGAGCTCGAGCACCGCTACTTCGTGAGGGGAGACCCGTTCGTATCTCGTGCACGCACGGGCGAGCTGACTCCGCGCAAGCGCGACCGTCGCAGACGGAAGGACCGTTGAGGGCTGTGGAACTCAAAGACATCTACCGCATCGCCGTGGAGACGGGCATCGAGGCCGACGAGCGCGACCGGGCTGAGATCGACCGCGTTCTGGCCGAGGCGAAGAAGTCGTACGACAAGCTCGACGAGGACGAGAAGCCGTTCTTCGACACGGAGAAGCTCACGAATCCGTACGCGGACACGCGCATCTGCGAGGGCGACCCCGAGACGGATGTGCGCGGCGTGCTCGTCGGCGTCGACATGGAGGCCGCCAAGGTCCTGCTCGCCGACCGCCTGCGGGACAAGGGAGAGCCCATCGACCTCATCCTCGCGCACCACCCAGAGGGCCTGGGATACGCGAATCTGCCCGAGGCCATGTACATGCAGGCGGATCTGTGGGCCGCTCAGGGCGTCAGCATCGCGGCCGCGGACGCTCTCATCGCGATGCGAGCCGAGGA
>CAYWCB010000120.1:0-1199 GCA_964456615.1 uncultured Eubacteriales bacterium
CGTCAGGCCGTGGAGTTCCGGAACGAGTCATGGCTCGCCGAAGAGGTCCACGCCGTCTTGCGTGCGCACGACGTCGCCAACGTGCACGTGAGCAGCGACCGGATGCCGATGGATCTCACGACGACGGCGGACTTCGTCTACGTGCGCTTCCACGGACTGGCGGGGTATCACGGGGCGTACGTCGAGCCGGCGCTCGAGCCGTGGGCGGAGTTCCTCGCTGCACAGTCCTCCGCCGGGCGGGACGTGCTCGCCTACTTCAACAACGACTGGGATGCGCACGCTCCGGCGGACGCACAGCGTCTGGACGCGATGATCCGGGAGCGATCGGGTGGTGCGTGAGCTCAGGCCTCCCGCGAGGCGTTCGTCCACGGCGCGAAGAGCTCGGTGCCGCAGAGCGGACAGCGCTCGTAGCTCATCGGCACCACGTGCTTGCACACCGGGCACTCCACGTAGGCGTAGCCCGAGTAGGCGGGATGGTCGGCGGGGGCGCGGCGGGTGAGACGCCGGTAGACGCTCGGGCTGAGCACGAGCGAGACGCCGAGCCAGCCGAAGGGCCTCGCGAAGAGCAGTGCGGGGAAAGACAGCATCTCGTCAAGCCAGCGTGCGGGACCACCGCTGGCAGCGAAGCTGGCGTCAGACCACAACACGTATGCGCACCACACGCCCGCGACCATCGCCACGACGGGTATCGCGATGGCCTCCGCCACCGGTGTGAGGAGCAACGCACGCTTCGTCATCGGACCCTCCAGCCCCTGACCGCCCTCGCTTGCGGTATCGGCTTGCGATCGGCGTGGCTTGAAGGTCGCGTCCGCAACGTGAAAAGGGCCCCGGGAGTCCGGGGCCCTTCGAGATCCGCGAACCCCTGCCGGAGGGCTCGCGCGGGGTTGTCCTATGCGCTGATCCTTGTCGTCTGCGGCGTCGTACGGGCGGGCGCCCTGAGCGGCTGGACAACTGCATCAGGCTTCTCAGCACGCTGTGCGCGCGAATGGCTCCACTCGGCGTGGATCAACATCCCGAAGAAGAGGACCGTGCCGACCACGAAGAGGATCGCGAGAAGGAGTCCACCAACAATGAGGACTGCTGCCAGTGCTGTCATCGTCCTGTCCTTTCGTGCGAGTCGTACCAGGTCTCTACGTGGAATATACGTTCGTTCGGGTTGTCGCGGGTTCGTGTGCGGTTGGGCTTTTGTTAGCGTTTCT
>CAYWCB010000120.1:1220-6166 GCA_964456615.1 uncultured Eubacteriales bacterium
GCCGGGGCTTGCGGATATCTTGCCCGGATTCGTGTCTGGCTTCGGCCAGGCGCCCGCGCCTACGCGCCCGTGCGCGAAGGGGCGGGGACGGTTCGCTCGGGTCGCTCGTCGGATGTCTGCTCGGAGGTGCGCTCTTCGAGCTCGCACACGTCCTGCAACCGACCCGCGAGCATGAACAGCACACCGGCGATCGTGATCGGGGCGATGAGGACGAACGACATCAGCATCCACACGCCGAGCTCCCAGCCGTAGAGCACGCCCCATACGACGACTCCGGCGGCGCCCGCGAACAGGAGCACGGCCGCGAGCCGCTCGTAGGTCCGGCCGATGACGAGCGTGGCGACCGTTGCGGCGAACGGGTAGATGGCGGTCGTCACGGCCGCGCCCATGCCGCTGCGGTCGTAGAAGTACGGTCCGGCGAACGCGGCGATGATCCAGAAGATGCCTCCGGCGATGACGAAACCGCGGGCCGCCAGTCGCTCGAGGTTCATCCGGTCCTGGTTGCAGCTCTTCTCGCTCATGAGATTCCCCTTGGTCGTCTCGGGTTCTGCGCCCGAGCGTCGTGCCTGGAATGCCTTCATCGAGAATGTACGGCTGAATCGCACGATTCCTGTTCGAGCGCCATAAGGGGTGGATTAAGGTGTTGTTAGTGGCCGGATCGGCGCTCGCCGCCGGTCACGGCGACGCCAAAGCGGGAACATACGAGGCGATGACTCTCGGTGAAGACACCCGCTCGCAGGAGCAAGCGCGTCGGCGGGTCGTGGTCGTCGGTGGAGCGAACACCGATATCGCGGGCATGGCCGCCGGGCCGCTTCTGGCGCGCGACTCCAACCCCGGCCACGTGCGCATCAGTGCCGGCGGCGTGGGGCGGAACATCGCCGAGAACCTCGCGCGCCTCGGGACGAGCGTTCACTTGATATCCGCGTTCGGGAGTGACCAGAACGCGCGCGACCTGGCGCGCGCGTGTGAGGATGTCGGCATCGACGTCGCCGGATCCCTCACCGTCCCCGAGTGCCCGGGCGCGGTCTACCTCTCGATCATCGACGAGCACGGCGACCTCGCGCTCGCGCTCTCCGACATGCGGGCGCTCGACCACCTCACCCCGGCGGCGCTCGAGGCGCGGAGAGACCTCCTCGATGCGGCCGATCTCGTCGTGGCCGACACGAATCTGCACCCCGAAACGCTCGCGTGGCTTGCCGAGAACGCGGGCGCGCCCGTGATGGTGGACGCGGTCTCGGTTGCCAAGGCGGCGCGCGCCGGACCGGTGCTACCGCGCCTACACACACTCAAGGCCAGTGGTCTCGAGGCGGGCGCGATCCTCGGCAGGGAGGTCCGTAACCGCGATCATGCCGAAGAGGCGGCGCGCGGACTCGTCTCGCTGGGAGTGACGCGGGCGTTCGTCACGTCCGGCGCGTTCGGTGTCGCCTGGGCAGACGCGTCGGGTTCGGGACGCATGCCCGCCCCCTCGGTCGAGGAGGTCCTGAATGCCACCGGCGCGGGTGACGCGTTCGCGGCCGGCGTGGCGTACGCGACGCTGGAGGAATGGGGCACGGAGCGGGCTGCCGCGTTCGGATCGGCGTGCGCCGCGATCACGCTGGAGAGCGAGGAAACGGTGAGCGATCACATGAACCTCGAGGCGGCCGACGAGCGCATGAAGGCGATCGTCGCGTGAGCGATGCGAAGACCTCGGCCGCCGGCTGCGGGACCCTCGGCAAGCACCTCAGCATTTCGCCCGAGGTAGCGCGTGCGCTCGAGAGCGGTGCGCCCGTCGTGGCGCTTGAGTCGACGATCATCTCCCACGGCTTCCCGTATCCCGCGAACGTCGAGTGCGCGCTCGCGGCCGAGCAGACCGCGCGGGACGCGGGTGCGGTCCCGGCGACCGTCGCCGTGCTCGGCGGACGTCTGACAGCCGGCCTCACGGAGGAGCAGATCGACCACCTCGGGAAGGCCGGCGCCGAGCGCATCGCGAAGGCGAGCAGACGCGACATCCCCACGCTCGTCGCCCGCGGCGCGGACGGCGCGACAACGGTCGCGGGCACGATGCTCGTCGCCGCGCTCGCGGGAATCCGCATCTTCGCGACGGGCGGCATCGGCGGAGCACATCGCGGGGCGCAGCGGACCTTCGATGTGAGCGCCGATCTGGTCGAGCTGGCGCGGACGGATGTCGCGGTCGTGTGCGCTGGCGCCAAGTCCATCCTCGACATCGGGCTCACGCTCGAGGTGCTCGAGACGCTCGGCGTGCCCGTCCTCGGCTATCGCACCGAGGAGTTCCCGGCCTTCTACGTCCGCAGCAGCGGCTTTCGCGTGGGCAGCACGTTCGAGACGCCGCGCGAGATCGCCGAGGTCCTGCGTGTGAGACGCGAGCTCGGACTCGAAGGCGGCGTCGTCATCGCGAACCCGATTCCCGAAGAGCACGAGCTCGATCCGGCATCGCTCGAGGGCATCATCAGCCAAGCACTCACCGAGGCCGACGAGGAAGGCGTGCAAGGTCCCCACGTGACGCCGTTCCTGCTCGGGCGGATACACGCACTCTCGGGCGGTGCGAGCGAGGAAGCGAACAAGCAGCTCGTCTACAGCAACGTGCGTCTGGCCGGCGAGATCTCGGGAGAACTGTCGCTGGCCGCTGGCTGGCGGAGAACGTCGAGCGCGTAGCTTGGGAGTGCTGCGTCCGCACGCGGAGACCGCTGCGGACTGAGGCCCGTCCGTGCCGAGCGGCGCTATCGCCCACCGCCGAGCAGCGGAGAAGCGCGGCGGACCCGGTCGATGGTCGAGCGGGTGACGACGAGCGCGGTCTCACTCGAGGAGTCCCCGAAGACCCCCCACGCGTCCGCATACTCGCTTGTCCCGGCCTCGTCGAACGTGCCAGCGGGCGCGCGAAGGTCGAGACCGTAGGAGGCCGCAGCCTCGATTGCCGAAGCGACCCATGCGTCCGGCAGGGACTTCGGGACGTCGACCCCGAGCAAGAGCGCCATCGCGCCGGCCCAGATGCGCGGGACGACCGTGAACGGCTCGTACCCGCCGCCGCCCGTGAGCACGATGCGACCGCCGCACAGCTCCTCCGCACAGCCGACGATCTTGCCGATCAGGTCGAGCTGGCCCGCGATGGTCTGCTTCAGATGAGTCAGCGGGTCGGCGACGTTCGAGTCGGCCCCGATCTGGGACACGATGACGTCCGGCTGGAAGCCCCGGAGAGCGGGCTGGATGACCTCTTCAAAGACGAGGTCGTAGCAGGCAAGGTCCGCGCTTGGCGGTAGCGGGACGTTGAGCGCGTATCCGACGCCGTCGCCGAGGCCGATGTCGTCGATGTCGCCGGTGCCCGGGAAGAGGTAGCGTCCGGACTCGTGTACCGAGAGCGTAAGGACGTCTCGCCGGTCGCGGAACGCTTCTTCGACGCCATCGCCGTGGTGCGCATCGATGTCGACGTACGCGACGCGAAGCCCCTCGTGCTCTCGCGTGGCGCGCTCCATCGCGATCGCGCAGTCGTTGTAGACGCAGAAGCCGGATGCCCTGTCCCGGTGGGCGTGGTGGAGACCGCCAGCGGGATTGAATGCTCTGGTCTCGCGTCCGCCGAGGACGGAGTCGAGCGCGAGCATCGTGCTTCCGACGGCGAGTGCCGCTGCTTCGTGCATGCCGGCGAACGTCGGAGTGTCGCCGTCACCGAGCCCCTTCGACGGCGCGTCGATCAGCGGGTTCGCACTTGCCGTCTGCACGGCGCCGATGTAGGCGGCGGTGTGGAAGAGCCGCAGGTCTGTCGTGGTCGCCGGTCTGGGACGGACTACCGCAGCGCGAGGCGTTTCGGAGCGCGGTGTCTCGTCATCGGTGCCGAGCGACGTCGCGCGGCTTGCGCCGGGGCCCTCGTCGAGCAGGTTCCACGCGCGCATGAGATCGACGGCGAGCGTGAAGCGCTCGGGCTTCATCGGGTGGAACGCCGGGAAGCGGTACTGGGCGAGGGCCGGGTCCCAGACGAGGACTACGCTCATTCGTGCGGACCTCCACGTGTCGACGGGTCATGAGTTGTCGCCGTACTCGGTATACCCTAGCGCCCGACGTCGTGAAGGACACCCGACACTGGTGATCGGTGCGATCAACACCCCGCGCGGCGCCTAGACCGGGCGGGGATGGTCAGGGCCCGCATCCGCGGGCCCTGAAGGTGTCAGGAGACACCGGCTCGGTGCGGAGCGGTCGCTACGAGGCGGCACCCCGATCCGCGCGGCGCCTGCGGCGCAAGAGACCCGCCGAGACGGTCGCGGCGACGACGAGCGCGATGCTCCACGTCGACGATGCGGGCACGGTCGTCATGGTCTCCGAGCCTTCGCCGATAGCGAATGGCGAGAGGGTGTCGGTCCAGAACGTGACGGTCTTTGCGCCCTTGTCCCAGTTCGTGATGTGCGTGGTGAAGTCGTCCCACGATCGTCCGTTCCAGTGCCACACCCGGGGCGCCTTGTTACCCGCGTAGGGCACTGTGATGGTGAGGTTGCCCGTGTAATACGCGTTCGTCATGATCTCGAGGATCGTGCCGTTCACGGGCTGGCCGTTCGGGTCCACGGCGAAGCCGGTGGGAACCCCACCGGGCGGCTTGGGCATGGTGGATACGGTGAGCTCAGTGGGGTTCGGAGGAGCCGTCGTTCCCGGAGGGAACTCCACAGAGACGCTCTGTCCCTGAACGGTGACGCCATACGTCCCGGGGCCGGTCACTGGTGTCGACTGCCGGTCGTTCAACGTGATGAGCATGGCGTTGTTGTTGTCGTAGACCTCAGACGCCGGGACAGCGGGTGGATTCAGGTACCCGCCGATCGAGTACATCTTGTCGTTGTAGCCCACTACCGCGGGCGCGTGGCGCTGCATGGGCGTCGGAGTCACGTACTGCCACGGATTCGCCTGCGACTTGTTGAACGATATCGTCGGGAAGGAGTTAATCTGCTCGGGGAACGTGGCGTTGGCGATCT
>CAYWCB010000121.1:0-6122 GCA_964456615.1 uncultured Eubacteriales bacterium
CCGACGCGGCCGCGCGCGCCCGGCGTCGTGCTCCCGCTGCCGCCGAGCGGGCCGACCGCCCCGCTGCCGCCGCCGCTCGTGTCGACGAGCCCGCACTCGGCGAGCTTCGGCCGCGTGCGCGGGTGCACCGGGAAGAGCACCGGCAGGGGGCTCTCGTTGAGCGCTGCGGCGATGTGGCCCAACCGCTCGGGGTGGTCGGTGTTCTCGGGCCGGTGCACCGTCACGAGCACGTACTCGCCCTTCGCGAGCCCGAAGCCGACCGCAGGATCGCGGCCCTCGATGCGAGGCACGTTGCGCACAACGGACTCGGCCATGATGTTGCCGACGAAGTCGATGCGAGCAGGATCGCAGCCCTCGCGCACGAGGTTCTCGCCGGCGTCGGCCGTGGGAGTGAGCAGTGCCGCCGAGAGCTGGTCGGTGACGAGCCGGTTCACTTCCTCGGGCATCGACATGTCGCCGCTGCGAAGCCCCGCCTCGAGGTGCACGACCGGGATGTGGATCTTCGCTGCCGCGAGCGCGGCTGCGAGAGTGGAGTTCACGTCGCCGACGACGAGCACCGCGTCGGGCCTTTCGGCGACGAACAGCTCCTCGAGGGCCATCATCGCCTTGCCGGTCTGCACCGCATGCGTGCCCGAGCCCACGCCGAGGAACCACGTGGGCTCGGGCAGTTCGAGGTCCGCGAAGAAGACGTCCGACATCGAAGCATCGTAGTGCTGGCCCGTGTGCGCTATCGGTGCCTCGATGCCCGCGGCCAGAAGCGCCGGGACAAGCGGGCCGATCTTGATGAAGTTGGGGCGCGCCCCGACGATGACGATGATGCGCATTGACGCTCCCTACCCGTTCGGCTTCTCGGACCTCATGCCCGCTGCGGCCGTGCTACTTCCGCTTGGCGTGCTTCGTCTTGCCGGATCGGTTTCGCGCCGAGCCGCGACCCGTCTTCGGCGGTGCGCTTGCTGGCGCCTTCTTGCTCTTCTTGCCGCTCGAGGCTGCTGCCCGCCCGGTCGAAGCGCGCTGCGGGGCGGATTCGCCGTCACCCCTGATGAACGCCGGGCGTCCCGACTCGATGACCACCGACGACTCCGACGGCCTCAGCAATGGCACCAATACGAGGGGCGCCAGCGCGATCACGGTCGACGTGTAGACGCCACCCCAGTAGTAGTCCCACTCGCTCTTGCTGAACACGAGCAGGAACGCCGCCGGCACCAGGAGCGCCGCCAGCATCGACCAACGCAGACGCGGATCGCGCAGGAAGAGACATCCGAGCAGTCCGCAGACCAGAGCCAGAGGTAGCACTGTGGGAGCCAGCGGAATGAGGTCCGCGCCGAATCGGAGCGCCTCCATGAGTCGAGGGAATCCCGTGCTGTTCATCCATGCGGCAAGTCCGAGTCCTGCCACGCGCGAAGCCGGAGCGAGAAGAACGTGCACCCCGATGGCGGCTATCGGCACGACGCAAACGACCAGCAGGCCCGGCAGGTCACGAAGTCGGTTCTTCGATAGTAGCCACCCGATCACCCACACCGGGACGAAGACGATGGCGAGCTCGCGTATCGCCACCGCGATCGAGATGAGGATCGCGCTCGGCACATAGAGGCGGTTCGCGTACAGCGCGAAGGCGCCGATCACGAAGAACGCGGCCCACAGCTCCATCATCGTGAACCAGCTGGCGAGGAGCCCGAACCATGCGAAGTAGGTGGTGAGAGCGATCGCGGGGAGCAGCGCCACACCCGGCCCCACGAAGCGCTTCGAGACAAACCAACCGGCCACGGTCGCACCGGCAGCGAAGATCGCATAGAGCGCGAGCAGACCGGGCCCTTCGCTTCCGGGTACGAGGACCCACAGGTAGAAGAGCAGCGGTTCCCGGAAGTTGAACGGGCTCGCCAGCTGCGCGTCACCTATCCGGGCATCCTCGCGGTTCGCCTGAGCGAACGCCTCGTAGAAGGGGCTTCCCTCCTTCATGAGCACGACGGTCCGTCGAAATATCTCTCCGTCGAAGCTGTACTGCTCGGCCACGAGGGGCTGCCGAAGGAAGGCGTTCTGCTGTTCGTGCACGGGCCGGTACGGACCGGGGAGGAAGCCGAGCGCCCAGAAGCCCACCGTGACCACTATCGCCACCGCAGCCACCTGCGTGGCTATCGCCCACCGCGCGTGTAGCTCTGCCGCACCTACCGCGACTCCGGCAGCCACGAGGACGCTCACAAGGGCCAAGACGACGTCGCCCTCGCCGATGCCGACGGTGAGGCCGAGGAACGAGACGCCCGCGAGACCGGCTGCCAGTCCGGCCAAGGCCAGCCACTCACGGCCCCACGACGACCGGGATGTCTCGGACAGTCCGATCCCGACAACGAGTCCAGCGAGGAGTCCGCGTATCAGCAGCGACGAGCTGATCATCTCGGGTACGCCCGGCGGAGCGATCACGAACGCGTAGGCGAGGGCTCCGGCAACCACGACAGCGGCGAACCGTCCCCAAGACCTGGTCACGTATCCCCTTTTCCCGTTCCGCCGTGCACGAAGTTCGGGCTATTATAGCGCGGACCTGCGGGGCGCTTGCTGCGGAAACGACACCCAAGAGGAGCCTCATGAGGGCCTGCATCATTGTCCCCACCTACAACGAGGCAGCCAATCTGCCAGAGCTGTCCGAGCGGCTCCTCTCCCTGCCCGATTCCGTCGACGTGCTGATCGTCGACGATGCGTCGCCGGACGGAACCGGGCAGCTCGCCGACGAGATCGCCGCCTCGAACGAGAGGTTCCACGTCTTGCATCGGACGGGCCCTCGTGGATACGCACCCGCCAGCCGTGAAGGCCTGGGGTGGGCCTTGGGCCGCGACTTCGACGTCGTCTGCACCATGGACGCCGATCTCTCCCACAAGCCCGAGACCGTCCCGCTCCTGCTGCGAAGGCTCGTGGGAGGTTCGGAGAAGACGGCCGAAGACGCCCCGGCAGACCTCGTCATCGGGTCCCGGTACGTGAGCGGCGGCGAGCTGCGCGTGGACTGGGGGCCCGTGCGACGGGCCGTGAGCCGCCTTGGCAGCCGATATGCCCGCGCCATGACGGGCGCGGGGGTGAACGACTGCACGAGCGGCTTCCGATGCTATCGCGCAAGCGTTCTGCAAGGAATCGACCTCGGGTCCATCAAGTCCGAGGGCTACAGCTTCCTGATCGAGATGCTGGCGATGCTGCGAGACAGCGGTGCGCGCATCGTCGAGGTGCCCATCGTGTACGTGGACCGCCAGCGCGGGTCGTCCAAGATCTCGCGTACCATCATCCTCGAGGCCCTCGTACGGACCACCGGGATCGGGCTGAGGCGACTGCTCCGTTCGGGACCCGCGGGACGCACGCGTACGTAGAGAGTCGCGAACCCGAGACGCGCGGGCCGCCCCGCCGCCGGCTGCTGAGCATGTGGCGGCGCCTCAACACGCGGCGTCAGGCCGATTCGGGCACCAGCCAGTCCCGCCACGTGCGGAACACGACCCGCCGGAACGAACCCCAACGCATGCCTCGCCACCCCGACGGCGTCACTGCCCCCACTGTGGACACGATCGGCACCTCGGCGAACCGACACGTCGGTCCCATCAGACCGAGGATCTGTATCTCCGACGCGCCGTCACGCACGTTCGTGAGCCCTTCTCCGAACGTGTCCGACGCGCGTGAAAGCGCCTCGGCGTCGTAGAGGCGCATCATGCCCGAGTAGTCGCGCACGCCCTCGACGTGCACGAGCACTGAGGCGAGGTGGTCCATGAGCCGGGATCGGAACCGCTGCGGGTGGGAACGTCCCGCACGCGTGCTCCCTCGGCGGTAGCGTGACGCCACGACGACGTCCGCCCCGTTGCGCCAGGCCTCAATCATCTGGGGCAGCGCCTCGACGCTCTCCGGGGCGGTGGCGTCGACCGTGATCACGGCGTCGCCGGGATCAGAGGCGCGTGATGCCGCCTTGAGTCCGCTCAGCACAAGTGGCCCCATGCCGCCCGCCCCCTTCTGTGACACATAGCGCACGCTGGCTCGGGAACCGACTCGCTTCGCGACCTCGGCGGTCGCGTCCGTGCTGCCACCGTCGACGACCGCCACGGCGTAGTCCAGCTTCTCCGAGGTCAGGACCGCCGCCAGGCGCTCTATCAGGGCACCCAGCGTGTCGGCGTCGTTGTGCGTGGGGATGACCACCCGCACCCTCGGCTTCGCCGTGACTCTGCCGCTGCGGTCCCGGCGGTCCGACGCCTCACGGGAGGAGGCAGCCAGCCGGATCATGAAGAGCGGTGAGAGCGCCATGAACAGCGGGATTGGAATCATGCCCCAGTAGAAGCCCCAGTCGTCTCGACGGAAGATGAGCAGGAAGGCCATGTACATGACCAGCACGCCGAACACACCGACGCGACGCCAGCGGTCCGCGATGTTGAACGTCCCGAACAGCGCTAGGCCGACGATGATGAACGGGATGCCGAAACCGGCGTACGCCTCATCCATGCTGCGCCCGAGTATCAGCGCGTTCCTAAGGGCAATCAACCCCCCGTTGAACCAAGTGGAGAACCCCTGAGGTTGCGCAGCCTTCTCCACCCATGGGCTAACCAGGGCTAGGTGCGTGCCGATCGCGGCGATCGGTCCTATGAGGCATACCGCCGCCGCAGGATACTGATCCCGCCTGTCTGGCGACAAGAACCAGGCAGCGAACCAGATCGGCAGGAGTATCACCAGAAGCTCGCGCATCGCAACGGCAATGACGAGCATGACAGCGCTCAGGAGGAATCGCCGAGTCACCAGGGCCCAGAGCGATACAAGCACGGGCAACAGAGCCCACATCTCGACGAAAGTGAACCACGGCTGGGGAATCAAGCCTATCTCGAGATAGCGAGACGTGATGAGTACGCCAGCCACGACAGCGAACGCGTGTGATACGAAGCGCGCAGCCAACAGATAACCGAAGAGCGCAGCCGCGGCACCGAACACGAAGTACCAGGTCAGTAGGTTCGAGGGCTGGCTGAAGGGCAACCACTTCCACACATAGAAGACGAGCGGCTCACGGAAGTTGAAGGCACTCGAGAGGGACGCCTCGTTGTAGCGCCCGTCCTTGTGCTCGGCCACCGAGAAGGCGCGGTAGTACGGGATGCCGTGCTCAACGAGCGCGTAGACGCGCATGTACAGCCAGCCGTCGAAGAGCCACCCTCCCTCAGGCGGAGACGCGAGCATCCGCTCGTATTCCGCCGGACGCGGTTCCGCTGGTCCCGGGATGATGTCGGCCTGCAGGCACGCCCACGCTACGACGAAGGTCAGTACAAGCAGGGCAAGGACCCTGTCCCACCGTCCGGGGATGAGATTCGTTGCCACCGCCGCCATCGCCGACAGCGCGGCGCCTGCAAGGATCGCTGAGGCCAACGTGGCGAAGTTGCCCGGGAGGTATCGCAAGAACGGACCCGTGAATGCGCTCACTCCGGCGACCATGGGCGCGACCCACCAGGGGTAGCGTCGCAGGATCATGGCGCAGACAACGCCGGAGACTGCGCCGCCGACGGCGAAGAGCGAAGGCCCCGGTGATGCCAGCCAACCGACCGGCGGGACGAACATGTTGCAGAGCGTGGCTATGACGAGGGCTCCAGCAGGAACGAGCAGCTCTGTCACGTAGCGCGGAGTCCGCTCCCCGCCCTGCCTCTTCTGCATCGGCTAGACCGCCTTCAGCGCTCCGGATGCCGCCTCCACGAACGCCTGGATCTCCTCGTCCGTGTGCGCGAGCGAGACGAACGTGGCCTCGAACTGGCTCGGCGCAATGGTGAAGCCGGCCGCGAGCATGCGTTGGAAGTAGCGCGCGTAGCGGTCCGTGTCGCTTGTCGAAGCGCTGGCCCAATCGGTGACCTCGGCGTCGGTGAAGAACATGCACGACATCGAGCCCACCCGCGTGCAGTAGACCGGGACCTCAGCGGCCTCAGCGGCGTGACACAGCCCGCTCGCCAGCATGCGGCCCTTGCGGTCGAGCTCCTCGTATACGCCCGGCTCCTTGAGCGCCTCGAGCGTCGCGAGTCCCGCGACCATCGCGACGGGGTTACCCGACAGCGTGCCCGCTTGGTAGACGGGGCCGACCGGCGCAAGCTGCTCCATGATCTCGCGCTTCCCGCCGAACGCGCCCACGGGGAAGCCGGCGC
>CAYWCB010000122.1:0-6073 GCA_964456615.1 uncultured Eubacteriales bacterium
CATCCTCGATCACGCCGACGTTGCGCGGATTGTGGAAGTGCTCCATGACCTTCTCGGTGTACAGCACGTCGTCTCCTGGTTCCTCGCGAGCGTCACCGGTGTGGCGCGGGGGGCTGCAGCCAGCCGGCGGCCTGGTCCGCGTCTACTTCACGGCGCCGCCGAACATCTTTCGGTACACGGGCGACATCTCGCGCAGGCGCTCGACGATGGGCGGGAAGACCTCGAGGAAGTACTCGACGTCCTCGGCGGTCGTGAGCCGTCCGACCGAGGCCCTGAGCGAGCCGTGCGCGAGCTCGGCGGGGCAGCCGATCGACAACAGGACGTGGCTCGGCTCGAGCGAGCCCGAGGAGCACGCCGAGCCGGTCGACACGGCGATGCCCTTCGCGTCGAGCTGCAGGAGCATCGCTTCGCCCTCGACGCCCTTGATGAGCAGGTGTGCGATGTTGGGCAGACGCGGGTCGGCCTTCGCCGTGGCCTCGGTGTTCTCGAGGGCCTCGACCACGCCGGCGAGGATGCGGTCCCTCAGCGCGGTGAGACGCGGAGCCTCCGCGGGGTACTCCTCGAGCATGATGCGAAGCGCCGAGGCGAAGCCGACAGCACCCGGAACGTTCTGGGTGCCGCTGCGCTTCTTGAACTCCTGACCGCCGCCGCGGACGTGCGGCGCGAACGGCGTCCGGCGCTTGAGGTACAGCACGCCGACGCCCTTGGGGCCGTAGATCTTGTGGCCGGAGAACGAGGCCGCGTCGATCCCGAGGTCCCGAGCGTTGAAGGGCACCTTCCCGAGCGCCTGGCAGGCGTCGGTGTGGAAGTAGGCCCCGACCTCGTGTGCGGCCTCAGCGAGCTCCCGGATCGGCTGGACGGTGCCGATCTCGTTGTTGGCGTGCATCACCGAGACAAGGACGGTCTCGGGCCTGAGCGCCGCTCGCAGGTCATCGACATGGATGAGGCCGTCCGGACGGGGCTTGAGATAGGTGACCGAGAAGCCGTGCTTCTCGAGGTAGTGTGCCGGCTCGAGCACAGCGTGGTGCTCGAAGGCCGATACGACGACGTGGCCGCCGTCGGGCGCCGTGCTCGTAGCGATGCCGATCAGTGCGGCGTTGTCCGATTCAGTGCCGCCTCCGGTGAAGATCACCTCGTTCGGGTGCTCGGCTCCGATACCGAGGGCGACGTCCTCGCGCGCCTGCTCAAGGGCGCGATACGCGTCACGGCCGAGAGCGTACAGGCTGTTCGGGTTGCCGAACCGCTGGGAAAAGTACGGCAGCATCTCCTCGGTCACGCGAGAATCGACCGGAGTCGTGGCCGCGTAGTCCAGATAGATCGTCCGCTCCATTGCGTCTCCCGTCAGGCCGTGCGGTGCTCGGCGCTATCGAGCTGCTGCTGCATGGCGGCCAGGTCAGCGATCGTCGTCGAGCCGAGCACGCCTCGCAACGCGTACGTCGCCCGCCACCACACCGCGCTCGCGGCACATGAAGGACCACGCCCGCACTCGCCACCGACCTCGGCGTCGCACACCGGCGATTCCAGCGGGCCGTCGAGCGCCTCTACCACGTCAAGCACGGTGAGCGTCCGCGGTTCTCGAGCGAGCGCGAATCCTCCGCGTGCGCCACGGACCGCCGAGACGATGCCTGCTCTGCGCAGTGATACGAGAAGCTGCTCGAGGAACTTCGCCGGTATGTTGCGGCGTTCGGAGATCTGACGCGCGCTCACCGGCACGCGGCCCGCCGAGCACGCAAGGTCTATGACGGCCAGCAGGCCGTACTCGCTCTTTGCCGTGAGTCGCATTGCCGTACTCGGCCGCCTCGAGTAAATCCTACAAAACTAGTAGGGTATCTGTCCTGAGACGACACGATAGCATCCGCGCGACCTATGTCAAGCGACTGCGCGCCAGGCCGATGTCGTTCAGCGGGCGGCTCTGCCGAGGCAGCGCCCGCGCGTCCGCTCCGACCGTCGAGAGTACCGATGCCGCCGTTCATCGAATCGAACAAGCAGTCGCTTGTTGCGTCTGTTCGGCTCTGCTATGTTGGGCACCCGCTTCTCACGGGAGCGGCGTGTTCGAGACGGTCCATGGCTGACAGCCACAGGGTGGCGAGAGCCCGCTGGATTCGGAAGGAAGCCCCGGCATCCGGTGTGGATACCGGGGCTTTCCTCTGCATTCGAGCAGCTCAGAGGCTCGTCTGGGTGCGGAGGCGACGGCGGACACAGTGGCCGACGACGGACCCAAGGGCCGCCAGCGCAAGGGCCGGCAGGCTAGAAGCCCTTCATCAGGTTCGCCATCTCGATGGCCGACTCGGCGGCCGCCCACCCCTTGTTGCCCGACTTCGTGCCGGCGCGTTCGACGGCCTGTTCTATGGTGTCCGCGGTGATCACGCCGAAGGCGATCGGCACGCCCGTCTCGACCGAGCCCTTCGCCACACCCTTCGAGACCTCGGCGGCGACGTACTCGAAGTGCGGGGTCCCGCCACGGATGACGACACCGAGCGCGATCACAGCGTCGTAGCGGCCCGAGGAGGCCATCTTCCTGGCGACCAGCGGTATCTCGAAGGCCCCGGGTACCCAGGCGACGTCGACGTCGTCGTCGGCCACGTCGTGGCGCTTGAGACCGTCCACCGCGCCGGACAGTAGCCGGGAGGACAGCAGCTCATTGAACCGGCTGACGACGATGCCCACCTTCAGGCCGGTCCCTATCAGGTTGCCTTCGTAGACGCTCATGACGCTTCTCCTTCACTCGGCGGGGTCTTCCGCTCCGCGAGGCGGAGCGTGTGGGACAGCTTCTCGCGCTTGGTGCGCAAGTACTCGATGTTGTCGGGACGCGAAGGCACTTCGAGGGGGACCTGTTCGGTGACGCTCAGCCCATAGCCCTCGAGGCCGACGACCTTGGTCGGGTTGTTCGTCATGAGGCGCATCGAGCTGAGACCGAGGTCCGCGAGGATCTGAGCGCCGATGCCGTAGTCACGCAGGTCGGCCGCGAATCCGAGGACCTCGTTCGCCTCGACGGTGTCGTGTCCGGTCTCCTGCAGCTCGTAGGCCTTGAGCTTGTTCGCGAGCCCGATGCCGCGACCCTCGTGTCCGACGATGTAGAGGATGACCCCCTGCCCCGCCTCCTGAACGCGGCGCATGGCCTCCTCGAGTTGATCGCCGCAGTCGCAGCGAAGCGAGTGGAAGATGTCGCCTGTGAGGCACTCCGAGTGAACGCGCACGAGCACGTCCTGCTTGCCCGCGACGTCGCCTACGACGAGCGCGACGTGCGTCGACTCGTCCACGAGCGAGGTGTAAGCGTACGCCGTGAAATCGCCGTGCTTCGTCGGCATGCGTACGGTGGCGATTCGCTCCACCAGATGCTCGTTGCGTCGGCGGTACCGGATGAGGTCGGCCACCGTGACCATCTTGAGTCCGTGCTCTCGTGCGACGTTCTCGAGCTCCGACCGACGTGCCATCGTGCCGTCCGGGTTCATGATCTCGCATATCACGCCCGCCGGCG
This sequence comes from uncultured Eubacteriales bacterium, assembly GCA_964456615.1. GTDB lineage: Bacteria > Actinomycetota > Coriobacteriia > Anaerosomatales > CAVRZR01 > CAVRZR01. Next base: position 3,479 of record CAYWCB010000122.1, read on the forward strand.
CGAGTCCCGCGAGACGTACAAGATCGACCGCGGCCTCGGTGTGACCGGCGCGCTCGAGGACTCCTCCGGATTTGGCGCGCAGCGGGAAGACGTGGCCCGGCATCGAGATATCCTCGGGCCGGGTGGCGGGATCGATCGCGGTCAGTATCGTCGTCGCCCTGTCCGCGGCCGAGATGCCGGTCGTGATCTTGTGCTTGGCCCCGATCGACACGTGGAACGCGGTACCCTGCGCTGAGGTGTTGAGCTGGGTCATCGGCGGAATGCGAAGGGCGTCGAGGCGCTCTCCGCTCATCGGCAGGCAGATGAGCCCGCGGCCGTGCTTGGCCATGAAGTTGATGGCCTCGGGAGTGACCTTCTCCGCCGCCATGACGAAGTCGCCCTCGTTCTCGCGGTCCTCGTCGTCGACCACGATGACCATCCGGCCGGACTCGATCTCGGCAAGCACGTCCTCGATCGCGGCGAAGATGGAGGGGCCTGGAGGCGGTGATGCCTCCTCGGCGTGGCCCAGGTAGCCCGGTTCGCTGTCAGGCGTGTGGTTTCGCATCCGGATCACCGTTCGTCGGAGAGGTCTTGCAGGATCTCGCCGAGGCCACGCTTGGGCGCCGAGCCCTCGTGCCCGCTCGTCTGAGCGCGCGTCGCGTACACGTCCATGAGGCGCTCCACGTACTTCGCGAGCATGTCGGCCTCGATGTTGACTGGAGCGCCGATGGGCTTCTCGGCAAGCGTCGTCGAGCGCTCCGTATGCGGGACGATGGACACGGCGAAGTTGTCGCCACGGATCTGTGCGATGGTGAGCGAGATGCCGTCGACGGCGACCGAGCCCTTCGTGACCAGGTACGGCAAGACCTCGGCGGGGGCCTGGAACTGGTACACGGTCGAGTTGCCGGCGACGTGGCGCTGCATGAACGTGCCGACGCCGTCGATGTGACCCGTCACGAGATGACCGCCGAGGCGGTCCGACAGGCGCAGGGCACGTTCGAGGTTGACCTTGGACCCTTGCCGAAGCCCGCCGAGGGTGGTGTGGTCGAGCGTCTCACTGCTGACGTCTGCGAGGAACGCGCCGCGGATGAACTTCACCACCGTGAGGCACGCTCCGTCCACGGCGACGGAATCGCCGATCGTCATGTCACGCCCGAACTCGGGCGCGTAGACCTCGAGCTGTGCACCGCCTGCAACGCGGTCGACGCGCATGATGATGCCTTGCGACTCGATGAGACCGGTGAACATCGACTGACTACCTCCTCGATGGCTCCGAAGTGTGGTGTGACTGTGCGATGGCTGCGGTGGTGTCGCGTGCGTCCGCGTCTGCGAGCGTGCTGCCGAGGTCTGCAGCCCCTTGCGGCTGTCGCGGGCTCCACACACTGACGAGAACATCCCCGACAAGACCGCATTCGAGCGGCTCCACGGCAGGTTCGAGCTCGCCGGGGGTGTCCGGCGGCGTGTCGGCGCTGCCGAGGAACGACGGCGGCGCGCTCACGCCTGCCATACCTCCGGCATGCACGGTGATGAGCTCGTCGACGAGCCGGTCGTCCCAGAGTGCGGTGAGCAGCCGGGGGCCGGGTTCCACGAGGACGTCGACCATCCCTGTGTCATAGAGGGTGCGCAGCGCTCCGGCGATTCCCGCATCCGCGTCGTACTCGGCTACCTCCACAGCCCGAGGGAGCGATTGCCGCGCGCGCGCAGCAAGGGCCGACGGAGCGAGCAAGAGGGTGCGCGCCGCCCCGTCTGTGAACACCGCGCGGTCCTGTGCAGGCAGAGCCTGACGTACGAGGACGACGCGCAGAGGCTGCCGCTCGGCCGGGCGACCTTCGGGTCCCCGGACCGTGAGGGCAGGATCGTCCGTCGCCACCGTCGCGCCCCCGACGAGGACCGCATCGGCTCGCTCGCGCAGGCGGCGCGTGATGGCGCCTCCGTGAGCGCCAGTGATGGACGCCCTGCGGCCGAGAGCGAGGGCAGGTCTGCCGTCGAGCGACAGCGCGACCTTCACCCGCAGGAACGGGCGAGCCGAGGAGAGCGAAGCGATCCAAGCCTCGTTCTGGATGCGGAAGGGAGCGGGATCTGCTGCGACGGCGACGTCGATGCCGCGGGCGCGCAGTGCCTCGACGCCTCCGCCGCTGACGCCTTCGTTGGGGTCGCGCATGCCGACGACGACACGAGCGATGGCGGCAGCGGCGAGCGTGTCAACGCACGGGGGTGTTCTGCCATGGTGGGTGCAGGGTTCGAGCGTGACATAGGCGGTAGCGCCGCGAGATGCCTGCCCGGCCGCCTCGAGCGCCACGATCTCGGCATGAGGTCCGCCGGCGCGCTCGTGGTAGCCCTCCCCCACGACCTTGTCGCCGCGCGCGATCACGCATCCGACGACCGGGTTGGGCGACGCCGTGCCGCGACCGGATTCGGCGAGCACGAAGGCGCGCCGGAGCCAGGGGTCGTCGATGAGCGAAGAGACGTCGGAGAACAGCCGCACGAAGGCGTCGATCCTTCCTTCTCCCATCCGGACTATGACCGTCGGCCCCGGAATCTCACCGGGTCGGCCCCTCTCGGGGCTCGCGGGCTTTCACCGCCGGTGGGGAATCTCACCCCGCCCTGAAGAAAGTC
>CAYWCB010000123.1:0-5978 GCA_964456615.1 uncultured Eubacteriales bacterium
GAACGCTTCTTGACCCCGTGGAGTCTCGGACCGTATGCGACGTTGTCGTAGATGGACATCGGGAACGGGTTCGGCTGCTGGAAGATCATCCCCACTCGACGCCTGAGAACCACCGGGTCGACCCCCGGCGCGTAGATGTCCTGTCCGTCGAGCGTTACCTTGCCCTCGACGCGCGTGCCCGGGATGAGATCGTTCATGCGGTTGATCGTTCGAAGGAACGTCGACTTCCCGCAGCCTGACGGGCCGATGAACGCCGTGACCGCGTTGCCTGACACGCCGACACTGACACCGGTCAGCGCGTGGAAGTCCCCGTAGTAGAAGTCGAGATCCTTAACCGAGATCTTGTCCGGGCCGCTCGCGCCCGGTTGCGGGTCGCGGATGGGGTCCATGCCCTTTCACACCTTCCTGTATCGACGCGATATCCACCGCGCGCCGAAGTTGAAGCCGAGGAACATGACCATGAGCAGGAGGGCCGTGCCGTAGGCGGCCTTGAGATTGATGCCCTCTGTGGCGAGCAGGTACAGGTGCACCGTCATCGGACGTCCGGAGTCGAGCGGCGTGACGGGCAGGTTGATGGCCTGGCCCATCGTGTAGATCACGACGGCCGTCTCGCCCACGGCGCGCCCGGTGGCGAGCACGATGCCGGTCACGATGCGTGGAGCGGCTGCCGGCAGCACGCTCCTGCTGACGGTCTGCCACTTCGTGGCGCCAAGCCCGTAGCTCCCCCACCGTATGAAGCGCGGAACCGACCTGATCGCTTCCTCGGTGGTCCGCATGACGATCGGCAGCATAAGGACGGACAGGGCGAGTGCCGCCGACAGCATCGAGAACCCGAGGCCGGCAGACTCGACGAAGAGCGCGAGGCCGAACAGGCCCATGACGATCGAGGGAACCGACGCCAGCGAGTCCGCCGCGAACCTGATCGCGTTCACGAGCCGCCCCTGGACGGCGTATTCGGCCAGGTAGACGGCCGCAAAGATTGCGATCGGCGTGACGATGAGCATCGCCAGCAGGGTGACGTATATCGACGACACAATCGTCGGCCAGATGCCACCCTCTGCGGCCACGCCATGCGGCCACGTGAAGATGAACGCCGGGGACATGACTCCGATCCCGTTCCCGAACACATAGGCGATCAGCGCGAACAGGATGAGCACCGTCACACCCGCCGCGATCCAAAGGACCCCGAGCGCGATTGCGTTCGTCACGCGCTTGTTCACCGGATCTCCCCTCCGAACCGTGACAAGAACCTCACGACGGCCACGAGGATCATGGAGACGACGAACAGGATGATCGCCATGCCGAAGAGCGCGGCCCGGTGGAGGCCGACCGCGTAGGGCATGTCGATGACGATCGCGGTCGTCAACGTGGAGAGCGGTGCGAACACGTCCGCGGGAAAGACCGGCGCGTTCGCCACGACCATGAGCACCGCCATGGTCTCTCCAATCGCACGACCCATTCCGAGGATGATCGCGTCGATGATGCCGATCTTCGCCGCCGGGAGCAGCACCTTGTAGATGGTCTGCCACGTGGTCGCGCCCATGGCATATGACGCCTCACGGATCCCGTCAGGGACGGACTCGAGGGCGTCTTGCGAGAGCGTGGCGATCGTCGGCACGATCATGATCGCGAGGATGACCCATGCGGTGAACGCTCCGAAGCCGAGCCCGCCGCTCCAGTCCGCGACGATCGGCCGAAGGATGATGAGCCCGAAGAACCCGTAGATGACCGACGGGATGCCCGCGAGAAGCTCGACCGCGGGCCGGACGATGTCCCGGATCCGCGGCGATGCGACCTCCGACAGGAATACGCCGGTCGCCACCGCGAGCGGCGTGCCCAATGCGAGCGCGCCTGCCATCACGACGATCGTGCCCCAGATCATCGGCAGGATGCCGAACTCCTCGGCACCCGGAGACCAGGTGTGACCCCCGAGGAACGCGCCAATGCCGATCTCGGTGAAGGCCGGCCACCCTCGAACGCCGACGAAGACGAAGATCAGCAGCACCCCGAGAACCGCGAAGAACGCGCAGACGAGGAACAGGTTCTTCAGCGCAAGCTCTCGCAGGTACGTCGCGCGGGATACCAGCTGCCGCCCTCCTTGCGCCTGCTGCAAGTCACCCCGATCCGGCACCTAGTCGCTCCTCTCGGACACCGGCAGGAATCCGGCGTCTTGGACCACTGACTGCTGGACCGCTTCCGACAAGACGTAGTCGATGTATCCCTTCGCGGGCTCGACTGGCGGACCCTTGGTGAAGAAGTGCAGGGTGCGCTGGACGGTGTACTGCCCGGAGAAGACCGTCTTCTTGGAGGGGGCGACGCCGTCTATCGCTACCGTCTTCACGTTCGGGTTCACGAAGCCGAACGAGATGTATCCGACCGCACCGGGCGCATCAGCGACGACCGCGCGCACCTGGCCCGTCCCCGGGAGCACCGCCGCGGTCCGGTCGAAGGGCTCTGAGTCCATCACGATCTTCGAGAAGGCCTCCCGGGTCCCCGATGCCTCGTCCCTGTTGACGAGATGGATCTTGCGGTCCTCTCCACCCACCTCGCGCCAGTTGACGACCCTCCCTTGGAAGATCGCCTTCACCTGCTGCTTCGTGAGCGAGTCGACGGGGTTCGACGGGTTGACGATGACCGCGACGGCGTCGTAGGCGATCGGCGTGTCGACGAGCCCGTAGCCCTCCTCCTCTGGCTTGAGGTCCCTTGACGAGGTCCCGATGTCGGACGAGCCGTTCGAGACGCTCTCGATGCCCGCCGAAGACCCGACGCCGGACACGAGCACGCGCACGTCCGGCTCGACCTCCCGGTACATCTCGGAGGAGACCTCGGCGATGGGCAGGATGGTCGTCGAGCCCGTCACGATGACCTGCTCGGCGCCACCACTGGTCCGATCGCACGCCGACAGCGCAACGGCCGCCGCGAGGATCGCGGCGAGCACGGAGAGCCGACGCATCATCCCTCGCGCCCGACCATGGCGGCAAGGGCCGCATGGCGACCCGTCAGCCTGTCCGCGCGATAGGAATAGAATCGATCGGTGTTCTCGGCAGTGCACGCATCCAGATGACACTGTGCACTCATCGGCACTCCCGCTTCGACAAGGCTCTCGGACACCGCGGCCCCGAGGTCTAGCGCCCCCGTGCCGGCCCGCGACACTGTAGCAAATCTACCGTCGAACTGCGATAGGACATCGGCACCTACTTCGTAGTCGGCCGCACAGATGTGCGGCCCTACGTACGCGAGCACGTTGCAGGGGTCGCGCCCCGCCGCCTGAGCGATCGCCCTCACGCCCGCCGCCGCGATCCGGTCCCGCACCCCTTGCCATGGAGCACGCCCACCGCCGTGCCGGACGGAGCGGCGGCGACGAGCACGATGGGAACGCAGTCGGCGAAGTGCAGCATGAGGGGCAGGTCGTGCTCGCAGGTGAGGAGCCCGTCCGCTCCCTCGACGGGGGGCCTGCTCCCGTGTGCCCACGCGCCTCGACCAGCATCCGAGTCGTCGACGAGCGCCATGTGGGCCCCGTGCACCTGCTCCCCGGTGACGAGTCGTTCGCGGAGCGGCGCCAAGCCGAGAGCGGCGAGCAAGCGGGCCCGGTTCTCGTCCACATCCCGCGGTCTGTCGCCCACGTGAGCCGCGAGGTTGAGTGACGCGTACGGGAAGCTGCTCAGTCCACCGGTACGCTCCGAGAAGGCGACAACGATCCCAGCGCGCGAGCGAAGCACGTCGTCGGTCCAGTACGTGCAACGTTCGCGGACGATCCGCATCAGCCGCGGCTCGTGCACGAGCGCTCCTCGCTTCCGCTCTTCAGCCTCGACGTGGCGATTGCCGTGCGGCCCCTCCGGCGCCGGGTGTCGGCCCGCACATGGTCGTTCTACCCGTTCGGGGCGCCATCTAGCTCTACAAGTATGCACGGCGACGCGACGAGGCGACAGGTCACGATGGTCCGATACGCACGGGCGTGTCCGCCCGCGACTTTGCACCGGGAACGTGCTAGAAGGTCCTCTTCTTCAGGAACGCGGGGATGTCGAGATCCTCATCCGTCAGAGGCTCGAACGTCGGCGGGCCAAGCGCCTCGTCCTCGCTCACTGCGGCGAATTCCATCGTCTCCTGCACGCGCCTACCGTCGAAACCCGTTGCGATCACGGTGACCCGGATCTGGTCGATCATCGAGTCGTCGATCACGGCGCCGAAGATGATGTTGGCATCCGACGCCGCCGCCGCCGCCACGACCTCGGCCGCCTCGTTGACCTCGAAGAGCCCAAGGTCGGACCCGCCCGAGATGGACAGAAGAACTCCCTGGGCGCCTTCGATGCTGGATTCGAGCAGCGGACTCGAGATGGCCGCCTTGGCGGCGTCGTGCGCGCGGTTGTCCCCCGCGGCCATGCCGATGCCCATCAGCGCCGAGCCCGCGTCCTGCATGATCGTGCGCACGTCGGCGAAGTCCAGGTTGATCAGGCCGGGTACCGTGATCAGGTCCGTTATCCCCTGGGTGCCCTGACGAAGCACGTCGTCGGCGATACGGAACGCGTCGAGGATGGAGGTCTTCTTCTCCGCAACCTGCAGAAGCCGGTCGTTCGGGATGATGATCAGCGTGTCCACGACATCGCGCAGCTTGTTGATGCCGTCTTCGGCCTGAAGCGCGCGCTTGCGGCCCTCGAACGCGAACGGGCGCGTGACGCACCCCACTGTCAGCGCCCCGATCTCTTCTTTGGCGATCTGTGCGATCACGGGCGCCGCGCCGCTTCCCGTGCCGCCGCCCTCTCCCGCTGTCACGAACACCATGTCCGCGCCCTGGAGAGCCTCCTTGATCTCGCCCCGGCTCTCCTCGGCTGCCTGGACGCCGACGTCAGGGTCGCCGCCGGCGCCAAGGCCCTTCGTCAGATTCACTCCGATGTGCACCTTGTAGTCTGCATCCGACATCAGCAGCGCCTGTGCGTCGGTGTTCATCGCGATGAACTCCACGCCCTTCACGCTCGCCTCGACCATTCGATTCACGGCATTCGTTCCGCCGCCGCCGATGCCGATCACCTTGATGACAGCCAGGTAGTTCGCGCCCGTTTCCAGCATGTTTGCCCTCCCCGAACACGGCTGACCGTAGAACCCTCTATCTAAGGTTGAGCGTGATTCTCTACGTCGAACGCTCAATCTTCGCATAAACGTTAGCCCATGTGCAAGAGGTTTGCAACAAGAAAAACCGCGTCGGCGCATCCCCGTCCTTGGACACTCCTGCGGGCGGCTGCATCGGCTACTCCTCGAGCCCACGCCAGGTCGGCCTGTCCACCGTGCGCACGTTGATGTATACGACCTTTCCGGACTGCTCCTCCAGGATGCGTATGGCTACCTCCTGCTTCCTCGCGATGTCGTCCGAGGTGCCCACGAACACCTCGACGTCGCCCTTGGTGATCAGCGCGGTCTTGTCGATGGTGGGTGCCGAGACCGCCCGTATCTGAGGGGCGAGGGCCTCGCTCATGTGAGTGACGACCCGCAGCGCGTTGAGCAGCGTCTCCGACGGGGTCCTCTTCCCGGCGACCGGATCGAGGCCCTCGACGTCACGAACGGCCACGAGTGCGGTCGTGGCGTTCGCGGACTGGGCGGCGAGCCAGACCCCGTTCCCGTCTATGAGCCAGCGCGATTTGGGTGCAACGACCACGATTGCCGCGGGGCTCCTCTCGGTGACGCGAATGCGCACCGTGTCCGGGAAGTCCCGAGTGACCTCCGCCGAGGCTATCCACGGGTTACCCTCAAGACGCGATTCGATCTCGGCAACGGGGAGCCTGAGCAGCGTCGCGTCATCGGGCAGGTCCGCACGCTCGGCCACCTCGGCCGCCGTGAGTTGCTTCCGGCCCATGATCTCGACGTTCGTCACCGTGAAGAGTGGCGACCGATAGAGCCAGACCGCGCCGGCGACGACCCCGAGGAGCGCCGCGACGGCGAGCATGATGCGCAGTCGAACGCGCCTGCGCTGAGCCCGAATCCTCGAT
>CAYWCB010000124.1:0-5956 GCA_964456615.1 uncultured Eubacteriales bacterium
TGCTCGCGGCGTGCCTGGTCGTCGCTGCGGTGATGCAGCTCCTCGGGCTCGCGAGGCTCGACGCCGCCGTGCGCGCCGCGACGCCGGAAGCGGCTGTCGAGGCATATCGATCGATGTCGAAGGCGCAGCCCACGAACCCGTTCCCGCGTTTCATGGTCCTGCACGAGGAGGGCCGACAGCTGCCCCAGGACGAGAGGGCGGTGCGCAACTGGCAGGCGCGCGTCGACTTCGAGGGCACGGTCGACCGCAACGGAGTCCATGCGGCCATCCTTGCGCGTGCCGGCCTCGACCAGGCGTTCCGATGGGGGCGCGGTGACATCTCGTGGGAGCAGCGGCTCGTCGAACGCGCGAAGAAGCGCTTCCCGAACGCCCCGGACGTGCTGCTGGAGGAGATCCACCTGGCTCTCCAACGGGGCGACGCCGAGACTGCGCGGCGGATGATCGAGGCCGCGCCGTCCTACCTTGCCTCAGAGAGCCGTCTCGACCTCTACCGCTACTACCTTGCCCGACTCACGAACGACCCCGGGGCGGAGGGACTCCGGAAAGGACTCGAAGCGGAGTACGCCGACCTGGCGCTCCTCGAGCCCCTTGTGACCAGGCCCTAGTCGCGGGAAGCGCAGCCTTCCTCGGCGCAGGGTGGCGCGACTCGCGCCGCAGGCGGGGTCGCGCCCTGCGGGGCTCCCGCGAGCGCAACCCCTCGTTTGCCCGGCGTGCGGGCCTTGCGTATACTCCCGAGCCACAACCGAACAGCGCAGATGGCGTTGAAGGGGACGAGTAGAGGCTCATCCTGCCCTCAGAGAGCCGGGGTTGCTGGAAGCCCGGCGCAGGACGCTTCGAACCTGGCCCCCGAGCCACCCGGGAGAACACGTCGGCGTCTTCACACGCGGACGATCTTCGCAAGAGGCCGACGCAAGTAGACCGGGTCGGTGGCATCCGTTACATGCCGCACGAGCGGGTGCGTGCGTTCCCGAAGCACAGAGTCGCCGGGAGCGTGACGCGCCAAGCGGGGTGGTACCGCGGGAGTGAAGGCTCTCGTCCCAGCGCGGGAGTGTGCCGTGTGCTCTCCGCGGTTCCTTTGTATTCGGGCCCGTCCGAGGAGCGTGGCGGGATCGGAGGCGGAACTCGGCGCGAACGACGCCGAGAACGGTCGTCGCAGGGGACGCAGCCATTCCCGCAGGGGGACTCGTGCGGTCGTGTGACGGGAGCCATCGTCCCGGGGAAGGGCAGACGATGGATCTCAGAAGCGACCGCATGAAGGAGGGCCTGGCACGGGCCCCTCACCGCAGCCTCCTCAAGGCTGACGGACTCACCGACGAGGAGATCGCACGGCCTCTCGTTGCCGTCGTCAACTCAGTGAACGAAGCCATTCCCGGGCACGTCATGCTCGGACAGATCGCCGATGCCGTGAAGGCCGGCATCCGCATGGCCGGAGGCACGCCGCTCGAGTTCTCGACGATCGGCATCTGCGACGGCATCGCCATGAACCACGAGGGCATGCGCTACTCGCTGGCGAGCCGCGAGGTCATCGCGGATTCCGTGGAGCTCACCGTCCAGGCGCACGCTTTCGACGCCATGGTCATGATCCCGAACTGCGACAAGATCATCCCGGGAATGCTCATGGCCGCCGCGCGGCTCGACCTCCCGACGGTCGTGGTCTCGGGAGGCCCCATGCTCGCCGGGCGCGTCGGCGGCAAGGCCGTCGACCTCGACACGGTCTTCACCGCGGTCGGCGGAGTGCGCGCGGGCACGGTCACGGAGGAGGAGCTCTGCGCGCTGGAGGAAGCGGCGTGCCCGACATGCGGTTCGTGCGCGGGGCTCTTTACCGCGAACTCGATGAACTGCCTCACCGAGGCGCTCGGCATGGGGCTGCCGGGCAACGGCACGGTGCCGGCGGTCTACTCCGAGCGGATCCGGCTGGCCAAGCGCGCTGGCATGCGGGTCATGGACCTGCTCAAGGCGGGGATAACGGCACGGCAGATCATCACGGCCGATGCGATCAGGAACGCCATGACGCTGGACATGGCGTTCGGCGGGTCGTCGAACACGGTCCTGCACCTCACGGCGATCGCGCACGAGGCCGGCGCCGACATCACGCTCGACGACTGGTCGGCCGTATCGGCGAGGACGCCGAACCTCGTGCGCATCTCACCTGCGAGCGAGTACCGGATGGAGGACCTGTACTTCGCGGGCGGCACACCAGCGATCCTGCGCGAACTCGACAAGGCGGGACTTATCGACCGCAACGTCATGACCGTTTCGGGCATGACGATGGGCGAGATCGTCGACGAGGCGCCCGATGCGGACGGGGCGGTCGTGCGCTCGATCGACGACCCGTACTACCCCGAGGGCGGGCTGCGCGTGCTGCGCGGCAACCTCGCTCCGGACGGGTGCGTCGTGAAGCAGTCCGCCGTGCCCACCGAGATGCGCAAGCACACCGGCCCCGCCCGCGTCTTCGATTCCGAAGAGGCGGCGACCGAGGCCATCTTCGGCGGGCAGATCCGCGAAGGCGACGTCGTTGTCATCCGCTACGAGGGCCCCAGGGGCGGTCCCGGGATGCGCGAGATGCTCACGCCGACCTCGGCGATCTCAGGGATGGGGCTCTCCACGAGCGTGGCGCTCATCACCGACGGCCGGTTCTCGGGCGCGACAAAGGGTCCGGCGGTTGGACACATCTCGCCCGAGGGCGTCGCAGGTGGCGTCATCGGCCTGGTCGAAGAGGGCGACGACATCACCATCGACATCGATGCGGGCACCATCACGCTCGCGGTGACAGACGAGCGGCTGGCGGACCGGCTGCGTCGCTGGCAGCCGCCCGAACCCAATGTCACGTCCGGCTATCTCGCACGCTACGCGCACTTCGTATCCAGCGCGGACAAAGGGGCGGTGCTCTCATGACGAAGCACATGACCGGGGCGGAGGCGCTCGTCCGAAGTCTCGAGGCCGAAGGCATCGAGGTGCTCTTCGGCTACCCCGGAGGCGTTGCGCTGCCGATCTTCGACGCGCTCTACGACTCCAAGCAGGTCCGCTCGATCCTGCCGCGCCACGAGCAGGGCGGCGTGCACGCCGCCGACGGCTACGCGCGTGCCACCGGCCGCTGCGGCGTAGCGCTCGTCACGAGCGGCCCGGGCGCGACGAACACAGTCACGGGCATCGCGAACGCGTTCATGGATTCGATCCCGATCGTCGTCTTCACCGCTCAGGTGGCCACGAGCGTGATCGGCACGGATGCGTTCCAGGAGTCGGACATCACGGGCATCACGATGCCGATCACCAAGCACAACTACCTCGTGAAGGACTCGCGCGACGTGCCGGAGGTCGTCAAGGAGGCGTTCCACATCGCCACCACGGGACGTCCCGGGCCGGTGCTCATAGACGTCCCGGTCGATGTCTCCAAGGGCGAGCTGGACTACGAGTACCCCGCGACGGTCAGCCTGCCCGGCTTCAAGCCGACCTACAGGGGCCACAGCAAGCAGATCAAGCAGGCTGCGCAGATGATCGCGAAGGCGCGCAAGCCGCTGCTGTACGTGGGCGGGGGCGTGATCGCCTCGGGGGCCTCCAAGGAGCTGAAGGAGCTCGCAGAGCTCATGCAGCTGCCCGTCACGACCACCATGATGGGCAAGGGCTCGTTCCCCGAGGACCACCACCTGTGGATCGGCATGCCGGGCATGCACGGCGCCAAGTACACGAACTACACGATCACCGAGACCGACCTCCTGATCGCGATCGGCGTGCGCTTCGACGACCGGGTGACCGGCAAGCTCTCGGCGTTCGCCACCAAGGCCAAGGTCGTCCACGTCGACATCGACCCCGCCGAGATCGGCAAGAACAAAGCTGTGGACGTGCCGATCGTGGGCGATGCGAAGACCGTCCTCGGCAGCCTGGTGACCGAGCTTCGCAAGATGGGCGCCCAGCCGCGCTCGGAGGCGTGGGTGCGCGCGATCGACGACTGGCGCAACCGGTTCCCGCTGCACTATGGCGGGGGCGATGCGGACACGCTCTTCCCGCAGTACGTCGTGCAGCGCGTGAGCGAGCTCACGAAGGACAGGGAGACGGTCATCTGCACCGAGGTCGGCCAGAACCAGATGTGGGCGTGCCAGTTCTACACGCTCCGCACGCCGCGTAGCTGGGTCTCCTCGGGCGGTCTTGGCGCCATGGGCTTCGGGTTCCCGGCAGCGATAGGGACGCAGGCGGGTCGGCCGGACGCGCTCGTCGTCGACATCGCCGGCGACGGTTCGTTCCAGATGAACATCCAGGAGCTCGCCACCGCCAAGATCAACGACCTGCCCGTGAAGGTCGTGATCTTGAACAACGGCTACCTCGGCATGGTGCGCCAGTGGCAGGAGCTCTTCTACGGCAAACGCTACGCGTCGAGCGTGCTCCCGCAGGACGTCCCGGACTTCGTGAAGGTCGCCGAGGCCTACGGCTGTTTCGGCGCGCGCGTCCTTACGCCTGCCGAACTCGACCAGACGCTCGAAGCGGCCTTCGCGCACGACGGCCCGGCCGTGGTGGATTGCAGGGTCGTGGGCGAAGAGTGCGTGTTCCCGATGGTGGCTCCGGGCGGCTCGATCGACGAGATGCTCGGCGGCGTACCGGGGTGCCCGGTGTCGGAGATGCTCGACGACGAGCTCCTCGAGGAGGTGTGGGAGTGATGCAGCACACGCTCTCGGTGCTCGTGGAGAACAAGCCGGGCGTGCTGACGCGCGTGACGTCGCTGTTCGCCCGGCGCGGTTTCAACATCGACTCGCTCGCGGTGGGCGTGACCGAGGACCCGACGCTCTCGCGCATCACGATCGTGGTGAGCGCGGCCGACATCCCGCTCGAGCAGATCACCAAGCAGCTCTTCAAGCTCATCAGCGTCATCAAGATCCAGGACCTCGACCCGCGCGAGTCGGTGGAGCGCGAGCTCGTGCTCTTCAAGGTCAATGCCGCGGCCGACAAGCGGCACGAGGTCATCGAGATCGCGAACGTCTTCCGCGCGAGGATCATCGATGTGGGCAAGAACAGCGTGACCATCGAAGCGACGGGCTCCGCCGAGAAGCTCTCGGCGATGGAGGACCTCTTCCGTGCGTACGGGATCAAGGAACTGGCGCGCACGGGCAAGATCGCGCTCTCGAGAGGGCGCGAGGTGTAGAGCGGCCGACGCGGCATGCCAAGCCGGTGAGGCGCCGGTCGCGATGAATCGGACGCGGGCGGCCAAGGACCAGCAGAGAGCACGAGCGGCGAAGCGAGCACGAGCAGTCTCGACAGACGCCGGGGACGGCGCGAGAGGGAAGAAGGCGAGAGGACATGGCCAAGATCTACTACGAGAGTGACTGCGACCCCTCGATCATCAAGGGGAAGAAGGTCGCGATCATCGGCTACGGCTCGCAGGGGCACGCGCACGCGCAGAACCTGCGGGACTCCGGCGTGGACGTCATCGTTGCTGGGCGGCTCGACTCCGAGAACGCCGAGAAGGCCAAGGAAGCTGGGTTCAAGGTCATGACGGCGCGCGAGGCGTCCGCCGAGGCCGATGTCGTGGTGATCCTGCTCCCCGACGAGCTGCAGGCCCACATCTACTACTCCGAGATCCACGAGAACATGACCGCGGGTAAGGCGCTCGTGTTCGCGCACGGCTTCAACATCCGGTTCGACCAGATCGTGCCGCCCGCCGACGTGGACGTGATAATGGTCGCTCCCAAGGGCCCCGGCCATCTGGTGCGTCGCATCTACGCCGAAGGATCGGGCGTCCCGAACCTCATCGCCGTGAACAACGACGCGACGGGCAAGGCGAAGGATCTCGCGCTCTCGTACTCGTGGGGCATCGGCGGACCTCGCGCCGGCGTCATCGAAACCACGTTCCCGGAGGAGACCGAGACCGACCTCTTCGGCGAGCAGGTCGTGCTGTGCGGAGGACTCACGCACCTGATCCAGGCGGGATTCGACACGCTCGTGGAGGCCGGCTACCAGCCGGAGATCG
>CAYWCB010000125.1:0-5954 GCA_964456615.1 uncultured Eubacteriales bacterium
AACCCGGCGGCTATGAGGATTTCGTCGGCGGGCCGGACCTCCTCCTTGCAGTCCGGGCAGAGACGCCGGGTGAGCCGCTGCGCGAGCACGCAGTCGACCGCCGAAGCGACCAGGAACGGCTCCACGCCCATCTCGATGAGTCGCGTTATGGCGCCCGCCGCGTCGTTCGTGTGAAGCGTGCTCAGCACCAAGTGGCCTGTGAGCGCCGACTCGATGGCGATCTTCGCGGTCTCGAAGTCCCGGATCTCGCCGACGAGGATGATGTCGGGGGAACAGCGAAGGAACGAGCGCAGCGCCCTGGCGAAGGTCAGGCCGACCCGGGTGTCTATCTGACACTGATTGACACCCGCTAGACGGTACTCGACGGGATCCTCTCCCGTCAGAATATGCTTGTTGGGCGAGTTCAGAACGTTGATCGCCGCGTAGAGCGTCGTCGACTTGCCCGAGCCCGTGGGCCCCGTCACGAGGATCGTCCCGTACGGCTTCATGAACGCCGTCTTGAACCTCTCCAGCGGCCCGGGCATGAAGCCGAGGTCTTCGAGCTGCATCAGGATCGAGTCCTTGCGCAGGATACGGAGCACGACCCGCTCGCCGAAGACCGTAGGGAGCGTGGAGACCCGGAAGTCGAGCTTGTGCCCCGCGACCGTGACGTCCGCGTGGCCGTCCTGGGGCCTGCGCGATTCGGCGACGTCCATGTCGGCCATGACCTTGAACCGGCTGATGATCGCGGCCTGCGTCGGCTTGGGGCTCTTCATCACGTCGTGCAGGACGCCGTCCACGCGGAAGCGCACGCGCAGGTCCCGCTCCTGTGGCTCGATGTGGATGTCGGACGCCCGCTCGGCGACCGCCCTGTGGATGATGAAGTTCACGAGCTTGACGGTCGGCGCCTCCGACCCGACCTCGGTGATCTCCTCCAGATCCGCCTCGGCGAGATCGGCGCTGCCGATGAACTCCTCCCTGAGCGACTCGACGACCTTGTAGTGCTCGGCTATCACCTGGAGGATGTCGTCCTTGGTCGATATGGCGGCACGGACGTCGAAGCCGGTGATGATGCGCAAGTCGTCCAGCGCGAGCACGTTCCGCGGATCGGCCATCGCCACGACGAGGGTGTGGTCGTCACAGAACTCGACCGGCATGAGCACGTAGCGCTCGGCGAGATCGCGAGGAACGGCGGCGATCGCCCGCGGATCCGGGTTGCGGTCGGTGAAGTCGACATAATCGACGCCGATCTGCTTGGCCATCACGCCCAGCACAGCTCCTTGCGAGGCATACCCCAAGTTGACGACGACGCGACCGATGCGCGTGCCGGTGCTCCGATGCACCTCCAGTGCGTCCTGCAGCTGGGCCTCGGTTATGACACCGGCGCGAACCAGGAGCTGCCCGAGCTTCTGACCCGTCTCTGCCACCCGCTACCTCTTCTCCGGACCTCGCCTATCCACACACCCAGTTCGCCGGCCGCCCGCGAGCCCGTCTGACGCGCGCCCAGTCGCGACGCTCATTTCATCGGCGTTGGCTACCACGAGCATAACTCTAGACGGAGCGCACCGGCCTGCGTTCCCGACGTCGCCGCGGGTGGTCGGTCGGCCGCGGCTGCCCCGCCAGCGGATCGGACATCTCCGCGAGCAGCTGGCGCGCGTAGTGATCGAAGCGCCGGTGCATCGCGCTTCCCGGCTCGACTCCCACGCACGTCGTCCCGAACCAGAGTTCCACGGGGGCCACCAGATGCCTGGCGGCGCCAGAGGACCCCGCACCGCCTCGGGCCTGTTGTGCCGGTTCCATCTCCGAGGAGGCACGCACCGTCGCGCGTCGTGAGGGTACGGCCCTCTCCGTCCGCGCACCGGACCGGGCCACACCCCTGGCGCCTCGCTTCCGCCCGATGCTGTGTTTGCCCGGCGGCGGCAGGAACAGGTATCCGCGCGTACGCCGGCGCCTTGCGGCGTGCGCGAGGGCCCACGTCGCGACCGCCGCGAACGCGACGTACGTCCACACCGAGCCGCCGATGCCACGCAGCATGTCGACCATTCGGGTTACTCGGTCGAGTTCAAGATCTCGTACAGCAGCGCCAGCAGCACCGCCTTCACGGACTCCCTGTCACGCGCATCGACGGGAAGGAGCGAGACGTCGTCGGGGAGCTCCAGCTCCTCGCGTATCCCCTCGAGGCCGTCCCCTTCCTCGCCGTCGACGCGGTTGACCGCCACGACGAAGGACACGTCCGAGAGGTCCGTGAAGTACTTGACCATCGCCCGCGCGTCCGAGAAGGACGATGCGCTCTTGCCGTCCACGAGCATCACGAAACCCAGCATTCCTTCGGAGAGCGTGTCATGAAGGAGAAGCGCTCCTGGCCCGGCGTCCCGAACAGGTACAGGACGACGTCGTCCGAGACCGTGATCCGTCCGAAGTCCATGGCAACGGTCGTCTCGCCGGCCCCCAACTCGGTGCCCTCGGTGACGCGGCGCTCGGTAGAGAGCACCGTGATCTCGCTCACGGCCTTGATGAACGTGGTCTTGCCCGCGTTGAAGGGGCCGGTGATCACGATCTTGACTGATTGCATGCGTGGGATTCCTACAGTCTCTTGATGCCCTCGATGATACCGAGCAGGGTCTGCCTGTCGACGACCGCACCGCGCGGCCCCTCCTCGTCCGTCTGCGGCGCACTCGTCGTACCCGGCGCCGGAACGGTCGCCCGTCCGACACCCGTCAGCTCGGTGATCTCCTCGGAGATCGCACTGCTCTCCTCAAGATCGATCCTGACATCGAGTGACGCCTGGGGCTCCTCCCCTTCGACCGGGGCCGCAGCAGGTGCCTGGCTCCCGGCCGCTTCCTCGGCTCTCTCCTCAGCCACTATCGGCTCGACAAGTGTCTGCGGAACCGCCGTCTCCGGCGGTTCCTCGTAGCCGATGCGCTCCGCTTCTGAGGCCTCCTCGAGGGTATCCTCCGCGGGGGCCAGGGCGGAGTCCTCCGCCAGGCCCAATGCCGTGAGGTCCGTGTCGAGAGGCATCTCGGGGGCAGATTCCGCCTCGGGGGCGAACGCCGTCTCGGGGGCCGCCACCTCGGGCGCGGCCTCTACCTCAAGCGTCGGCCCTCCATCGGGCGCGGGCTCCGGCTCGACGACGCCCAGTCGTGCCTCTTCGATGACGCCCAGCTCGACCTGAAGGTGTTCAACGTCGACGTCCTCGTAGGAGGTGCTCAGATCGGACTCCTCCACGAAGGACACGCCCTCGCTCTGCACGTCTTCGAGCCCTGTCTGCGGCGGCGACGGGTGCGCGGCGGGTTCGACGTAGGGCTGGAGCTCCGTCTCGCTCGACTCCACCAGCGGCGTCTGCACAGGGGGCCATGGCGGGTACTCCTCGACTTCGAGGCCGGCAGCGAACCCGCCCTCGCCGTACTGCGTCGTCTGGTCCGATGCTTCCCTGACTCGCTCGTACCTGATCCCGAGCTCGGTGATCCCGGGACCTTGCGGGACCTGGTCCGGAGCGGGTACCGGCGTCCCGTAGTCGACAAGGAACCCGACGGCACCGCCGGGCTCCGGTGCGATCATGGGCTCGGTCGCGATCGCGGGCTCCGGCGCTGCCACGGACAGCGCAGCGCGCTCCGCCGAGACCACGTCCGCGGACTCCTTCTCGGCCCGCATTCGCGACGCGTCCTCGTCGCTCACGACCTCGAGCAACCCCGCCGAGAACAGGCCGTAGACGACGCGCGCAACGTCGAAGTCGGTCATCTGCGCCGCGAGCGCGAGCTCGGCCACGCTCCTGGTTCCGTCGATGAGAAGCAGGAGGTTCCACTCGGCGGGTTTGAGCGAGATCTCGAATGGCCCCTCCCCCGGCGCGGTGGACATCTTGAAGACGATGTCCGTCGACGGGACCTTCCGCTTGATCCGCTCCCATTCCTCGAGCCGCCTGCCGCTCTCCATCGCGATGTTCTCGACGGAGGCGCTGAGTCCGATGTCCTCCTCGGGGCGCTCATGCGTGACCTCGAAATCGAACTCCCCGTCCTCCCAGCGCATGAGGTCGAAGATGGTGTCGAGGATCTGCTCTCGAACGAAGGCCTCGAGCACCTCACGCGAGATGTGGCCCTCTTCGACGAGGATCGTCCCGAGACGCCGCCCCTGGGGCTCGGCCGCACGCGACCGCACGGCCTGAGCGAGGGCCGCCGGCGTGATGCGGCGCGCGGTGACCAGCCGGTCGCCGAGCCGCTCTCTGCGCCAGTTGGACTCGGCGAAGAAGACGTCACCCTCCCGGAACCAGACGCTTCCGTGGGACGCGTCCCGACGACGCATGCGCAACACACCCGTCTTCCTGCTCAACGCAATGAGCTGGAAGACGTCCGACAGAGCGAAGTCCTTGAGATTCCCTCGCAGCGCCATCGGCTACATCATTCGCTTTCCACGTCCCGTGTCCATCATCGCATCGCTAGCCGAGGATTCCCGCTATGTCCTCGGCGGTGTCCCGCATGTCGTAGAGCAGCAGCCCGAGCTTCGCGTCGAGCCGCGCCAGCACGGTGAGCACTGCTCTGTCTCCTGCAGCCATGAGCAGAACGTACCCCGTGTCGCCCTCGATGAAGACCTGGGAGAGACGACCCCGGCCGAGTTCCGCTGCCGCCCGCTCGCCCAGGCCGAGTATCGCGGCGGACATCGCGCCGACACGGTCCTCGTGCATGCCGGGAGAGAGCGCCGAGGCCATCATGAACCCGTCCAGGCTCACGAGCGCCGCGGCCTCCACGTCCGCGGACATCCGTCTCAGTGCGTGCAGGGCGGCCGTGAGCCGCTGCTCGCGCGTCGGACCCGCCAGTCCCGGCGGCGCAGCGGAACGCGAGGGCGCGGGTGCTGCGACGGGGGCGGAATGAGCCGGTGGGACCGCCTGCGGAACCGCCGGGGGCGGAGCGGCCGTCTGGCCCGGCGGCGCAGGCGTCGGGGCGTACGGATCGCCCCAGGGGCCGCTGTAGCCAGGCAGGTCTCTGGACGACGAAGTCCCGGATGCGGCGCCGACCTCGGGGATCGCAGCCGCAAGCCCACCACGGTCTCCGGCGCCGGGATCGTGTGATGCCGGAGCTGGCGCGGCGTGCGCGGGCGTACGCGAATACGCGACCTGCGCCGGAGCCTGCGACCCGGGCATGCGGCCGCCCGCAGGCGCCGGACGGCCCGGCAAGGCCCCTTCGTTCTCGCCGGGGACGAAGTGGCCGTCAAGTCCCCGCCCGGTCACTGACTAGAGCACCTCCGCCGCGTTCGATAGGGTCGAAAAGACACCGGATGCCGCCCTGCCCCGCGCCAGGCGACCGGTTCGTCCATACTCTCACGATGCTCATTCACGCACAACGCGCCTGTCGGCGCCCTAGACCACCACGCGCATGATCTCCTCGATGGAGGTCAGGCCCACCTTGACCTTCTCGAAACCGTCCTGCATCAGGGGGCGCATTCCCTCGGCGATGGCCTGCTCTCTGATCTCGTCGGTCGAGGCGTTCGAGACCGTGAGCCGCTCGATGGCCTCCGACATGTTGAACACCTCGACCACGCCCATGCGTCCCCGGTAGCCGATGCCACCGCACTTCTTGCAGCCCACCGCCCGGTAGAGTTTGGGGGCTCTGCCTGGTTCGAAAGGAAAGCCGATCCGGGACAAGGCGTCCTCCTCGGGCGTGTACGACTCCTTGCACTCCGTACACAACCGCCTCGCGAGACGCTGCGCCACCACGCACGTGACCGCCGAAGCGGTGAGGAAGGGCTCTATCCCCATCTCCGTGAGACGCGTGATGGCCGAGGGCGCGTCGTTCGTGTGCACAGTCGAGAGCACCAGGTGGCCGGTCAGGGCCGCTTCGACGGCGATCGTCCCGGTCTCCCGGTCGCGGATCTCACCGATCATCACGGTGTCGGGGTCCTGGCGCAGGATCGAGCGCAAAGCAGCAGCGAATGTGAGGCCCGCACGCTCGTGCACCTGGACCTGCGAGAGGCCCGCGAGTCGGTAC
>CAYWCB010000126.1:0-2623 GCA_964456615.1 uncultured Eubacteriales bacterium
GCCCCGCGGACCCGCGCGTGGAGCGCGCGGCTGCCTACGCCTTCTCGCGCCAGCTTCCCGACGTGTCGTGGAGCTGCAACGGCAAGCCGTCGGCGGCCATCCCGTGCCTGACCGCGAATGTCGCCCGCGCACTCGCCCGTCTCGGATTCGCCCGGGACGAGCGAGTCGTGCGAGGGCTCGCATGGATCGCCGACCCGGGGCGTGCCGACGGACCGCTTCTGTGCGCGCCGGGCGGTGGGACGAGCACTCTGAACGGCTACTGCCACATGCTCGCGCCCAAGGCCCTGCTCTTCCTCGCCGAGGTGCCGCGCGATCTCTGGCCGAACGGCGCCGAGGCCCTGCGCGATGCGGCGATCTCCGCGCTCCGCGACAAGCAGGTGTTCCGCTGCCTGCCGAAAGGCTCGCGCGAGTTCGCAGACATGATCTGGCGCGTGCCCGCGTCCGACCGCGCCCGGACGCGTGAGCGATACATCGAAGAACATGCGCCGCTCGAGTACGTCGACAAGCCCGGGTGGCTTCGGTTCGGCTTCCCGCTCTCGTACAACTCGGACGCCCTCGAGGCGCTCGCCGCCCTGGCGGCCGTGGGAGAACTCCTCCGGCCGGAGTACGAGCCGGCCCTCGACGCGGTCCGCGGGGCTGCCGGCGCCGAGTGGCGCTGGAAGCTCCGCAACAGCTTCAACGGTAAGATGCTTGCCGACGTCGAGACGAAGGGCCGGCCGAGCAAGTGGCTCACCCTGAGGGCGCTGCAGGTCTTGGAGCACTTCGAGGCATGAGCATCTGCTGCAGCGCAGGCCGCCTGTCATGGACCCGCCTGCAGCCGACGGCGTCAGTCGGAACCTCCCTGGCGAGGGAGCGCGATGCTCGACCCCGCATGGTACGAGGCGATCGGCAGACGCATCTCGCGTCGGCGGTTCACTGGCGAGCCCATACCGGGGAAGGTGCTCGCCGGGCTTCGGTCCTTCTGTGAGACGTTCGCGCCTGCAGCCATACCGTCGGCCGCACGAACTCGTACGGTGCTCGTCGAGCGAGCCCCAGCCGATCTCTTCACCGGGCTCGTCGGCAGCTACGGACGTGTCGACGGGGCTCCGTCGGCTGCGCTGCTCGTCGGCGAAGAGGACTCCCAGCTCGAGATCGGGTATGTGGGTGAGGCATTCGTCCTGGAGGCGACCCGGGTCGGGCTCGACACCTGCTGGATCGCCGGCACGTTCAGCCACAAGCGGGCGGATTCCCTTGCCGGGCTAGCGCCGGAAGAACGCCTTCCCGCGATCGTGGCGGTCGGGATCGCTGAGGCCGACATGGCTACGGGAGAGAGGACGATGCGCGCGTTCGCGCGGGCGTCGTCGCGCATGAGCGCAGAGAAGATCGCGTACGGCGCGGACCTCGACGAGTGGCCGCCGTGGGCCCGAAGCGCCGCCGAGGCCGCGAGATGGGCGCCGTCGGGCGCCAACATGCAGCCGTGGAGGTTCAGGCTGGAGTCCGGCTCTCTCGTCCTCTCGGAGGCGACGCGCCACTACTGGACCGTGCGCATGGACCTCGGCATAGCGATGCTCCACGCGGAACTCGGCGCGCAGCACGCGGGCACGACGGGACGCTGGGAACGGCTCGACAACACGCATGACGTTGCGCGCTTCATACCGGACTAGCGATCGCGGCGCTCCTTCGTCACGTCGCTGAACCCCGCCGCGATGTGAGAGCCGTCGCAGAAGGGCTTGTTGCGCGATCGCCCACACCTGCAGAGCGTCACTCTGTTGCGGACCTCGTACGCAAGGCCGTCGGCGTCCACGATCGGAATCCCGCCCCGCACAAAGAGCGGACCGCTCACCCCTATCGCGGGATCCTCGACGAGCACGATCGAGGGCTCGTAGTCCGGTTCGAGCGTGACATCGCTTCGCCCCTCGCAGGCCGAGTAGCGCCCCGAAGGGCAAAGCGCGGCTTCCTCCAGCACGAGCGTCCTGATCTGCGGGTCGTCGCACTGGTACACGAGGTTCCACAGGCCGCCGGCGCGATCGCAGAACCGTGCCTCGGAGCAGAGCTTCCGTGCGTCGCGGATCCTGATCCCGGGGCCATCGATCGGGACCGACTGCTCGAGAAGGGACTCGTGCCCAGCCGTCTCCGTGCCGTCGAAGCCGACCTCGGCGTGCGCCCCATCGCAGAACGGCTTGTACCGGGACTGCCCGCACCGGCACAGCAAGTAGCGCTCGCCCACGTCAAGGCGCCCCGTCTCGCGCCACGCCACTGACTCGCCCTTCTCGTTCGTCGCGATCTCCGCTCGCACGAGAGGTACGCCCCCCGATACGAGGTAGGGTCCGTCTTCGGTGACAGTGATCCTCATCCGCGCCATCAACCCACCCCGTTTCCGTCCTATCGGCTATTCCCCCAATAGTCCGCCGAACGGTCAAGACCCGGATGTCCTGCCTCGTCCACCCACCTGACGCACGCGGTCGTTCGAACGACGCATCGGCATTCATTCGACGAACTCCCCCTGCCACAGAACGCTTGCCTATTCTGATTCTCCTGATTATTCTGATCCACGAGACGGTGCGCTGATCCGTCATGTACGCCCGCCAACCGCCCGAGGAGGCCCGCCATGGGCCGGAAGGCCAAGATGGAGAGCTGCCCGACG
>CAYWCB010000126.1:2633-5870 GCA_964456615.1 uncultured Eubacteriales bacterium
TAGGAGAGGACGTTGCCAATCCCGCGTCAGCACAGGAATGCTGCGCGCTCGAAGCCGTCGTGAGCGTCGACGAGCGCGGGCAGCTCGTCTTGCCGAAGGACCTGCGCGTGCGCGCAGGGATGCGCCCGGGCGACCGGCTCGCCGTCGTCTCATACCGGGGCGAGGACGGCGAGATCTGCTGCATC
Organism: uncultured Eubacteriales bacterium; assembly: GCA_964456615.1. Classification (GTDB taxonomy): domain Bacteria; phylum Actinomycetota; class Coriobacteriia; order Anaerosomatales; family CAVRZR01; genus CAVRZR01. The sequence goes on from CAYWCB010000126.1 coordinate 2,819, forward strand.
ACGCTCGTCAGGACCGGGGCGGTCGCGGGAGCGGTCCGGTCCCTCATCGCGCCGGCGCTCGGCATCGAGGGCTGACAGCGTCCGCCGAAGGGAGCCAACCATGACCACTCACGATTCCGAGACCATCAAGGAAGCTGTCCGCGACCGCTACGCTGGACACGCTCGCACTAAGACATCCTGCCGCACGTCTTCGAGCTGCTGCGGCGACGCGCGCGCTTCCGCGATGCTCACGCCGGACTACGACGCCGCCGATCTGGCCGAGATACCGCCCGATGCCGACCTGGGTCTCGGCTGTGGGAACCCGCTCGCCCTTGAGTCATTGCAGGAGGGCGAGGTCGTCGTCGACCTCGGCGCGGGAGGCGGGATCGACTGCTTCCTCGCCGCGCGGCGCGTCGGGCCGACCGGGCGCGTCATCGGCGTCGACATGACGCCCGAGATGGTGCTGCTCGCCCAGCGCAACGCTCGGGCAGGCGGGGTCGAGAACGTGGAGTTTCGCCTCGGCGAGATCGAGGACCTGCCCGTCGAGGACGGCATCGCTGACCTCGTCATCTCCAACTGCGTCATCAATCTCGTGCCCGACAAGTCACACGCCTTCGCCGAAGCGTTCCGCGTGCTGAAGCCAGGTGGTCGCATCTCCGTGTCCGACATCGTCACGACGGGGCCGCTGCCCGGTGCCGCGCGCGCGTCGGTCGGCGCGTACGTCGCGTGCCTGGGCGGCGCGCTCATGCTCGACGACTACCTCGCGGCGGTCCGCGCGGCCGGCTTCGACGACGTGGTCGTCGCACGCGAGATCGCCTACTCCACGACCGAGGACGAGGTCGACGACCTGCTCGCCGCCTTCGAGCTGGGTGGCGAGATCTCGCGAGCCGAGGCGATGCAGGCGGCCCAGCTGTTCCGGAGCGTCACCGTGCAGGCGGTGAAGCCCGGTCGGTCCTCGCAGCGCTGAGCACCGCCGCCCCGGGACGAGCGAAGGGGGCTCATTCGAGCCCCCTTCACCCCAATGGAGGTCCCACCCACGCTTCTCGAGCGCGGAGGGAGCAGCGCATGCGCTACTTGTCGAAGCCGATCTCGCGGTTCTTGAATCCTCCGTGGCAGGTCTTGCAGACCTTGTCCATGTCGTCGCCGGTAGTGAAGTTGACCGCAGAGCCCTGCGTGTCGTAGTCGGCGCCGCCAGGATGCCCCGGGTACGACGGGTTCGTGGTGGTGTTGTTGTTGGTGGTGATCGCCACGAGGCGGCGGTCACGAGCGTTGAGCAGCTTGCGGCCCCAGTCGGGACCCGCGTGCGGCCAGTCGGAGCGCTCCTCTTGGGCGACACCATGGGCGTATGCGTCGTTACGCCCGGCCCAGGTATTGCCGGTGACCGTGATTTGGTTCTTGTAGTAGTGGAACATCTGGTTGGTGATGTGGCAGCCGCCGCAGTCCGAACCGGTGAAGATGGCCCTCGCGTCGAGCGGCATGTCGCTGTTGTGGCACGCCGTGCAGTGCGTGCCGGCCGCCGCGACCGTCCCGGCACGATACATGCCCGGAGTGGCGTGGGACCGGTCACCGAGCATGCCGTCACCACCGCGACCCGTGCCGAACCCCGGCGCCAGGGTCTTGCCGGCAACGTTGAGGTTGTGACAGTCAGCGCACCACCACGTGAGCGATGTCTCATACACCGGCGAGTTCGTGGCCACCTCAGTGGCGATGTTGGTGGGCGCGAAGTACTTGATCGCCGTGTAGCCGGTGATGTTGCTGCCCATGATCGCGGCGCCGGTTCCAACCTCGGTGCCGGTCGAGGGCTCGTAGCTCCTCTCAAGCGCCGTCAATCGATAGTCCACCGTGGTGGCGGATAGCCCATCGATGTGGCCGGCACGGCCTGGATCGTAGTACGTGAAGTTCAGACGGCTGTAGGCGCGTGAGGTCGTCGCAGGCGACGAGTTGAGCGTGCCGTCCGAGTTGATATGGGCACTGTTGACCGTGATGCCGCCGGAGGGGCTGTTGCGCAACAGCTTGTAGCCGAGCGTCATGGTCTCGCCTGCCGAGGCTGCGCCGCCACTCGGGCCAAGGCCCGACCACTTCGGCTTCCAGATCTGCCTTGTTGCGTTGTGTACCTGGTGGCAGCCCGCACAGCGCAGGTTGTAGGGGCCTACGCGGATGAAGCGGTTGCCGTGAACGATGTAGCGCATGATCTTGTTTTGCTGAGTCAGATACCGGCGCACCGGGACCAACGCTGTGGCGTCAGCCGACGTGAGCGTGACATTCTCGGTCCACTGCCACACGGAGCTGTCCGGGATGTCCTTGCCCGAGCCGATCGTGTGTCCGTTGCTCGAGTAGATGCCGTTGGTGCCGCCGAAATACGCTTCGCTGTCGGCGTGACGGTGCGAGCCGATGTGACAGTAGTTGCAGGCATCGTCGGGGTTGTCCACCCGCATGAGAGCGAACGCGCCGCTCGCTCGGTGGACGGCGTGACACGTCTTGCACTTGTTGGACGATGTGGAGTACCCGCCGTGCGGGTTAACGGTGTACGTCCCTATGCCGCTCTGGAGATCGAACGCCTTGTACGATCCCTGGGTCTTCGGAGAGCTGTCCGACGAATCCTGGTACGTCCACGCCGATGCACCCGCAAGTCCAGCAATGGTGGTCACAGGGATTGCGGATGTCTCGGGGCTGGACTCAGTGAACGTGTACGGGTTCGCCGCATGCGTTGGGTCCTTCGCTAGCGCCGTAGGCGCCATCGCGATGACGATGACCGCCGCAAGCAGTGCGACCAGTGCGAACCTTTTCCCCATTGAGTTTCCTCCCTGGTTGGATGTGCTCTGTGTTGTGTGCATATTCGCTTTCACCTCCCTCCTCGCACGGGATGCGTCCCCAGCTGGGAACTATGTGATTAGTCCGCCTTGGACTAACAACACCAACGATATCTTCCGACGTCGTGCACTCCGCCTGTTGCACTCCTTACTTGACTGTCGCCGCGATCCCTGCCGGCGGCCGCTCCCCGAGAACGCCTATGCCTGTCCCCTCGAGCACCTCGGTCTGTTCGGCCGATGGGAAGGCGATGGCTACCCGACGG
>CAYWCB010000127.1:0-5859 GCA_964456615.1 uncultured Eubacteriales bacterium
CCACCGCCCGCTCAGACTGCTGACAAACCCCTGTCGGCCTTCGGGTCAGCGGGGGTTTGTTGTTGCCCGTCATGAGCTGGGACGACCGTCCGGCTCACAGTACAATCGAAGGAGGGAAGCGCGGCGTTCAGCGAGGAGGCGCGATGTTCTCCGAGGGAACGAACCGTCAGGCCAGAGCCGAGTTCGTCACGATCGAGGAACTCGTGCCCGAGGGTCATCTGCTCCGGAAGGTAGCCCGGGTCGTCGACTTCTCCTTCATCAACGAGCTCTGCCGCCCCTACTACTGCTCTGACAACGGCCGTCCGGCGATCGAGCCAGAGATCCTGTTCAAGATGCTGTTCGTCGGCTACCTCTTCGGGATCAGGAGCGAGAGAAGGCTCGTTGCCGAGGCCCGGGTGAACGTCGCCTACCGCTGGTTTTTGGGCTACGGCCTCACGGACCGCATCCCTGACGCGTCGGTCATCTGGCAGAACAGGCGGCGCCGGTGGGGCGGCACCGGTCTCGCGCGGCGCATCTTCGATACGATCGTCTCTCAGGCCATCGGCCTGGGGATGGTCTCGGGCGAGGTCTTGTACTCGGACTCGACGCACCTCAAGGCGAGCGCGAACAAGCGCAAGTTCACTGAAGCGGAGGTCACGGCATCGACCGCGCACTACTTCGAGGGCCTGGACGCGGACATCGACGAGGACCGGGAGCTCCACGGCAGGAAGCCGCTCGACCGCCCCGGAAATCCTCCACGGGACAAGACCCGCACCGTGAAGCGCTCCGTGACCGACCCGGAGTCCGGCTTCATGCACCGCGACGGCAAGCCGAAGGGCTTCTTCTACCTGGACCACCGCACCGTCGACGGCTACGCCGCCATCATCACCGACGTGTTCGTGACCCCCGGAAACGCCACCGGCACCGGACCCTACATCTCACGGCTCACCTGCCAGATGGACAAGTTCGGGTTCGATGTGAAGGCGGTCGGGCTCGACGCCGGCTACAACACCGCCGGGGTGTGCCGGGAGCTTGCCGCACTCGGCATCGAGGGCGCGATCGGGCGAAGACGCGGGTGCCACGCGAAGGGCCGCTGGGGCAAGCACCGCTACGAGTTCGGCCGCGAGGGCGGCCTGTACCGCTGTCCGGCCGGCCACGAGCTCACCTACGTCACGACGGACCGGACGGGGTACCGCCACTACCGGGCCGACAAAGCGAGCTGCGGCGGCTGCCTCAACGCGTCCGTGTGCCTGTCACCGAAGCAGACCGCAAAGACGATTCAGCGCCATATCTGGGAGGACCACAAGGACCGTTCCCGGGACTTCACGCTCACCGGAGCTGGACGCGCGATCTATGCAAGACGCAAGGAGACGGTGGAGCGCAGCTTCGCGGACGCCAAGGAGCTCCACGGCCTGAGATACGCCAGGATGCGCGGGATCCAGAGGGTCATGGAGCAATGCCTGATGACCGCAGCGGCGCAGAACATGAAGAAGATGGCTTTGAGGCTCGCTCCGGTCTAGAACGGGGCCCGTGGCGCCCCCGGCACTTCGAACGGCCAGCTTCCACACAGGCGATTCCCCGCGGAAGACGCGGCAAACCCCCGCTGACCCGAAGGCCGGCAGGGGTTTGTCAGCAGTCTGAGCGGGCGGTGGGTCTCCACCGCCCGCTGCTCTCTGAGGAGCCCGCCGCCCGAGTCCCCGCGGCACGCCACATGTTGAGTTTGCGTTGCTGGTCGCAATGGGGCTGGCTGGCTGGTTAGTTGACAGGTCGGGTCGGACGGGAAGACAATACTCGGCGGATAACTGCATAGACTCGCAAACCCAGGACAGCAATGATCCGTTGCCGCGACGTGGTGACTTTGGCGACGGGGAGCCACTAGTCAAACCGGCCTGACTCGGGCCGGTTTTTGTTGTTCCAGGGGCACCAGCCACACGAGTGATATGCAGGGAGGGTATGGGACCACCGGGGCACCTTCCGCGCAACTGGGTATTCATGCAAAGGATGGGCTTTCCAGACCAGTAGGGGAGGGGACAGCGATGTCCGATCCGAAGTGGCGAATCCGGGTATTCGTCGTGGCCGTCTTGGGGATGGCGGCTCTCGTCGCGGGACCGCTCGCGACACACGCGGCGGCGGCCGACTTCGTGCTTTGGGCCAAGGGCACGAAGGTGCTGGATGGCGCCGCCAACAACCGTGGCATCAAGATCGGTGTCGGATCGAAGATAATCGGAGACGTTGGGAGCAAGGGCGACGTCTACATCAACGGCGGCGGCACCAACAGGGTCACGGGGGACGTCCGCACCGAGTCGGACTTCGGGCAGAACCCGTCCCAGGTGAACGGCACGGTCTACACCGCCGAGTCCTTGGTGACCCAGGCCACCCCGACGCCCAACTCGGACCCGCAGAACTCACTGGGCGGCACCAACGTCGTGATCAACGCCGGTCTCGCGAACAAGTACGTGTTCGCTCCGGGTGTCGACTACGGCACCGTGACCGGTGGGACCGCGGGTGGCAAGTACCTGGAGTTCACCGGTCCGGGCACCTACTACATCGACTCCATCACGGGGCTCGGCAACGGTCCGACGTTCTTGATGAATCTCAGCGGTGGGCCCATCAACATCATCGTGAAAGGCAAGATCAACCTTGGGGCGGGCGCTGATGTCGTAGTCACCGGCGGCGCCTACAACAGCGCGGCCCCCAACATCTACTGGGAGGCACAGCACGCCGGAACGGGTGGCGAGCCCTGGGCGTTCAGCGCTGGGGGCGGCTCCGACTGGCTCGGGAAGGTCTACTGCCCCAACGGCGGGATCCACTACGGGTCAGGCTCAGGCCCGACCACCTTCGACGGGTTCTTCTGGAGCGACTGGGACGGCAACATCGGTGCTAGCCGCCAGTGGGTGGTCGACATCGAGCACGGCGTTGTGAACAGGCCTCCCGAGCCGCCGGAGATCGACGTCGACGTCGAGAAGACGGTGAACACGGCGATTGAGCGCACGTGGAACTGGACCATCGACAAGAGCGTCACCCCCTCGACCTGGAGCATCTTCCAGGGGGACAGTGCGACCTCAACCTACACGGTAACCGTGGACAAGACCGGTTGGGTCGGTTCCTACGTGGTCACGGGGACGATCACAGTCACAAACAACTCCACGATCCCTGTGCTGATCACGTCGGTGTCCGACGTCGTCAGCCCGGGGCAGATTGCGAAGGTAACGCCGCTGATCGGTCCGAACGGCTACGTGCTCGGAGCGGGAGAGTCCATTGAGTTCGGCTACGAGGTCACGCTCGCCGACGGCTCGTCGCAGACCAACAAGGCGACAGTTGTCGTCGGAGTCCTCGGTCAGCCCGACAAGACGTTCACCGATTCCAAGCCCGTGGACTTTGCGCAGGCTCCTGTTGTCGACGTGGACGACACCGTCCACGTGACGGACACCTACGGCGGCTCCGGCGGCCCGTGGACGGTGTCCGATGACGCGACGTTCACGTACACAAGGACCTTCACCTGCGCCGACAAGGGCGAGAACACCAATACCGCGACGATCGTCGAGACGGGGCAGAACGACAGCGCCACAGTGACCGTGGACTGCTACAGCCTCGCTGTCACGAAGGACGCGCACACCAGCTTCACGCGCACGTATGGCTGGACGATCGACAAGTCCGTGGTACCCGCGCAGTGGAACTTCTTCCAGGGTGACAGTGGCACGTCGGACTACGCGGTCACGCTGACCAAGGACGCTGGTACCGATTCCTCGGTCCTGGTGACCGGCACGATCTCGGTCAACAACCCGGCGCCGATGAGCGCGACCATCAACGCGGTCACCGACGTCGTTTCGCCCGACATCGCGGCTTCGCTCGTCAATCCGCCCACGTTCCCGTACACGCTTGACTCGCGCCAGACGCTGCAGATCGACTACTCGGTGGCACTCCCCAACACAGCCACTCGTACGAACACGGCCACAGCCGTGCTGCAGAACCACTCGTACAGTCCTGATCTCGTGGCCACGAAGACGGGCACGACCGACTTCACGGGCACGTCAGAAGTCGTGTTCACGACTCCGACCACCGAAGTGAACGACACCGTGACCGTGACGGACACGTACTCGGGCTCGGGTGCGCCTTGGGTCGTCTCGAACGACGCGACCCTGAAGTACTCGAGAGCGTTCAACTGCGGGAACGCGGGCGTGAACACGAACACCGCGACGATCGTCGAGACCGGCCAGAACGACAATGCGAGCGTGACCGTCACGTGCTGGGAGCTCGCGGTCAGCAAGGACGGCATCGGTGCGTACACCCGCACGTTCGGCTGGAACATAGACAAGAGCGTTGCCCCGAGTGTGTGGAACTTCAGCCCAGGGGGCTCCGGTCAGTCCATCTACACCGTGACGCTCACCAAGAGCGGCTTCACGGACACCGACTTCGGTGCACAAGGCAAGATCTACATCAAGAACCCGGCGCCGGTCGCGGCGACCATCAATAGCGTGGCGGACGTGATCGAAGTGATCGGCGTCCCGGCCACGCTGGTCAACGCGCCCGCCTTCCCGTACACGCTCTCGGCGAACACGACCCTCACGATCGACTACACGGCTCCTCTGCCGAGCACAGAGACGCGCACGAACAAGGCGACCGCAGTCCAGCAGAGCTATCACTACAGTTCGGCGGGAGTCGGGGCCCCATCGGGAACCACCACCAAGACCGCCTTGGCGTCGATCTTCTTCGGCGGTCCGACATCGCTCGTGAACGACACGGTGCACGTCAACGATACGTGGAAGGGAAGCCTCGGTGCGTTCTCGAGCAGCGGGTCCGTGACCTATCCGAGGACGTTCGCGTGTGCAGGCGTCGGTGTGCACAACAACACCGCGACGATCATCGAGACCGGGCAGAACGACAGCGCGAGCGTCACCGTGACGTGCGGACAGATACCGCCTACCCCCGGCCTGGCGATCGACAAGACCGCGTCGCCGGTCTGCATCCTGCCCGGCCAGCTCGTCACCTACACCTACATCGTCTCGAACACCGGGCAGACGGTGCTCTCCAACGTGGTCGTGACCGACGACAAGCTCGGCACTATCGGCACGATCCCGTCGATGGGCGTGGGCCAGACCTCGGTGCTGACCACCGCCGCGCCGATCAGCGTCGACACCGTCAACATCGGCAAGGCCACCGACGGCTCGCTCGTCGCCACCGACCCGGCGAGCGTGGACGTGGTAAACCCGTCCATCGACGTGACGAAGACCTCTGACGCTCCGCCGGAAGGCGTGCTCGCCGGCACGAAGGTCACCTACACTTACACGGTGAGGAACACCGGCGACGTGCCGCTCGCAAACGTCTCTCTCGTCGACGACAAGCTCGGGACGATCGCGAGCGGCGTCTCGCTCGCGGTGGGCGAGACCAAGTCCTACTCGAAGGAGGCCACGCTCACCGAGGACACCACCAACGAGGTCACCGCTACCGGCCATGACGCGTGCGGGCACCAGGCCTCGGACAAGGCGAGCCTCACCATCGAGGTGTACCTGCCCTTCACCCCGCCCGACGTCGAGCTCAAGAAGCAGGCGGGCGGAGATACCTTCAAGCCGGGAGACCTCGTCCCCTACACGCTCACCTACACCAACATCGGCGAGGGCCCGGCCGGGGACTTCACCATCGTCGACGACTACGACGAGCGCTACATGACCGTGGCCGACGCGGCGGGCGGCGTCGATGACGGCGACACGATCACCTGGACCATCCCCGGCCCGCTCGGCCCGGGCGGCACCGGCACCATCACATACACGATGCAGCTCAGGTCCAACCTGCCCGCAGATCTGACCGACATCGACAACGAGGCCATCGCCAACGTCGAGGGCGACACCGACACGACCAACAACGAGGACGACGACTCCATCG